>NZ_JAKUFX010000001.1:0-228138 GCF_022663635.1 Bacillus cereus group sp. BfR-BA-01356
AAATGATTGTCCTTTTCTTGCCATAAAAAAATCCCCTCCAGATAAAACAGTATTGAGTCCATCATATCAGATGGACTCTTTTTTACTGTCTACCTATAGGGGATAATACCAGAAACTCGCTCTTTTTTGTTATGTACAATAATTCATTACTATTCTAATTCAATTGAAACATTTTTTTGTGGTACAAATGTAGAAATTGCATGTTTATAAATAAGCTGCTGCTTACCTTCTGTTTCCAGCAGGACTGTAAAATTATCAAATCCTTTAATTAATCCACGAAGCTGGAAACCATTTAATAAGTACAGCGTAACAAACGTATTTTCTTTACGGAGTTGATTTAAAAACTGATCTTGAATATTGATTGATTGCTTCATGTCGAATCCTCCTCTTTTTCTCTACTTACTATTATTCGACTTTACTTGTAACTTTCCTTCTATGTATCGTAAAATTTCTGACGTTTTTTCACCGTCTGTAACATCAAACCACGTGACATCCATTTTATTACGGAACCACGTTAATTGACGTTTTGCATAACGACGCGAATTCGTCTTTAATTGTGACACCGCATCTTCTAAAGAGGCTCGATTCTCAAAATAATCATAGATTTCTTTATATCCAATCGCTTGAATAGATTGACAATCTCGTATCCCTCTATTATACAGCCCTTCTACTTCCTCTAATAGGCCTTGTTCCATCATCAAATCCACTCGTAAGTTAATGCGATCGTATAGCATTTCTCGATCCATTGTCAAGCCAATTAATGAAACATCATAGAGTAACTCTTTTTCTTGTTTCTCAATTTGGTCACTCATTTTTTCACCCGTCATGTGGAAAATTTCTAACGCCCGAATGACACGTCGTGCATTATTTGCATGAATACGCTCCGCACTTTCTGGATCTACTTCTTGCAATTTTTTATGTACATATTCCACACCGCGTTCTAAAGCTAACTTTTCCATTTGCTCTCGGTATATCACATCACCAGCATCATCTGTAAACTGATAATCGAATAAAACAGATTGTATATAAAGACCGGTCCCACCAACTATAATTGGTAATTTACCACGTTCTGTAATTTCTCGAATATGCTTGCGAACACGTTCTTGAAATTCCGCGACAGAAAATGAATCTTCCGGATTTTTTATATCGATCATATAATGTGGAATTCCGTCCATCTCTGCTTTTGTTACCTTTGCAGTTCCAATATCCATCGTTCGATAGATCTGCATGGAATCACCACTAATAATTTCACCGTTCAACGCTTTGGCAAGATCGATACTTAACTTCGTCTTTCCAACAGCAGTTGGTCCAATGATGACAGCAACTTTTTCACGTTGCACTTCTCCCATATCATTCAACTCTCTTTATGTAATATACTCCATCTATTGATTATACCCAATCTTACCAATTTTAACGGCATGATTGCAAGTTCTTTCATTTCGGTACATGAAATTACACAGAAAAAAGAACATAGTTTGTCCAATTCTGCATATACATGATAAAAATAGTTTCGAGAGGATGAGTTAACTATGAAACAATCCACCATCAATTTTTCATCTTTGACAAAAGACCTCATTTTAGCCACTTCTACAAAAGAACAAAATTGTTCACAAGAGGAATTATACTTCGCCCTAAATTGTTTACTACGGGCTTTTCATTCTACTCTCCATGAAACAACATTACATCCAGAAAATAAAAATACAGAATATATACAAACGCAATTTTGCAGTGCATATAAAATTATCACAGGTAAAACTATTTATCCATTTCAATAATCCATAAAAAGCGGCTGCTTACATAGTTTCAAGCAACCGCTTTTTATATTAATATCGATAACCTATTGTATAACTTTCACTTTTACAGATTTGCGCCCCCAGCTATTAGCACTACCATCTGAACCGACTAATACATCAATACGATTTCCTTTAATCGCACCACCGGTGTCTCCAGCAATCGCTTCTCCATATCCTTCTACCCATACTTTTGATCCAAGCGGAATTACTTTCGGATCAACAGCAATTACTTTCATATTTGGATTTGCTGTTAAATCATGCCCCATTGCAGTTAATACACGACCACCATACGAACCATTCTCACTCGGATCTGCTGTATATGCCGTCGCTTCTACTGTAATTTCACGACCACCAGTAGGCGCACTTGTTTCAGTAGATTTTGCAACTGGTTTTGCAGCCGGTTTTTCTTTTACCACAGGTTTACTTGATTCTACATTCTTAATAGAATCGTTACTCTTAACAGACTCTTTATTCTTAACTACTGTATTATTTTTAACTGGCGTATTTGTTCTAGCTGGCGCTTCTTCTTGAGCTACAACCTCTTTCTTTTCGATTACAGGTGCTGTTCCTGTTAAAAATGGCACGTGAACATATCCAACTTTTCCATTGTAGTCGAATTGTAACCATTCATTTTGAACTTGATTCGTCGTTTCAATCACATCATTTTTATTAAGTTTACCTAAAATTTCAGAATCAGTATTCGCTCCAGCACGAACATTTAATACGCCCGCCGTTACATAATATGTGCTCTTTGTAAAATCGGCACTTACAAACGCTTCCTTACCGTTCAACTTAATTTTTGTCCATCCATTTTCTGTATTTATAACATCTAGTGTATTCCCACTGAACACTTTACCTACAAGCTTTGACTCTACATTTGGGTTTTCTCTAACATTTAATACGTCTGTTGTTACAATTGTTTCCGCTTTAGCAGAACCCGCAAAAATCCCAAGACCAAAAACTGCTGCTGTTGCTATACCTAATAAATTTTTCATGAATAGCCTCCATTTGCTTTGTTTTCGTATTTTCATTATAGCAACAGATTTTTAGAATTTTTAGAAATCACACAATTACAAAGCATTCGTAATATACGATTAACGAGTTGTAACATAAATTTCCATATTAATAAAATGTATTCCTCATACAATCTCCAGTGGTTTTCATATATTTTTCATATACGAGCACAAGAACTTTTTTCCAGAAAAAATTACAGTGTTACTTTTTTGTTACAAAAAATTCACAATTCGTTACATCTTTTACCAAAAAACATCAATATTCAATTGTTAACCTATTTTTTTGTAATAAAAAGAGAGCAGCTACTAAAAACTGCTCTCTTTTTATTTGTTATTGAACTTTCTTTTTCCAAACACCTAGCATAACAGCCGAAACAATTGTTCCAATTAATATAGAGAAAATATATAGTAACGGTTTATTTACTAACGCTATTACAAATAATCCACCATGCGGTGCCGGTAATGTAATTTGGAATAACATAGATAACGCACCTGCAATACTTGAACCAACAACACAACTTACGATTACTCGAACCGGATCTGCAGCAGCAAACGGAATCGCACCTTCTGTAATGAACGATGCTCCCATAATATAATTGGTTAAACCAGATTTACGTTCCGCTTCTGTAAACTTTGATTTAAAGAATGTAGTTGCGAATGCAATCGCAAGTGGCGGTACCATCCCACCAGCCATAACTGCTGAGTGCACTCCAAAATTCTGTGCTTCTATTGCAGCAATACCAAACGTAAATGCCGCTTTATTAATTGGCCCCCCCATATCAATTGCCATCATACCACCTAAAATAAGACCTAGTAATATAGCATTCGTACCGTTTAAACCATTTAACCACCCTGTCATCATTTCATTTAATGCTACTACAGGCGGAATTACTACTTTTTGCATTACAACTCCTGTAATCAATAATCCAAAGACTGGATATAACAATACAGGTTTAATTCCTTCTAATTGTACTGGTAGTCCTGAAAATAATCTTTTCAACCCTAAAACAACATATCCAGCTAAGAAACCAGCAATTAACCCACCTAAAAATCCAGCATTCGCATTCGCCGCTAAAAATCCACCTACAACACCAGGCATAAAACCAGGACGATCAGCAATAGAACTTGCAATAAATCCAGCTAAAATTGGTACAAGGAATAAAAACGCACCTGTTTTTCCTCCACCAATTGACATGAACAATTCAGCTAAAGGACCTTCCGCCTTTATACCACCAAACGAAAACGCTAGCGCTATTAAAATCCCGCCGCCAACAACGAATGGAAGCATATTACTTACACCGCTCATTAAATGCTTATAAATTCCTAATCCTTTTTCTCCCTCAATACTTTCTGATTTCCCGTCCTCTTTTACACCTTTAAAGATTGGTGCATCTTGTTTGACAGCTCGCTTAAGCAGATTTTCCGTTTTTCGAATCCCATCAGCAACTGGCACTTGAATGACATGTTTACCAGCAAAACGATTCATTTCTACTTGTTTATCCGCCGCAACAATAATAGCTGTTGCACGTTCAATATCCTCTTTCGTTAAACCGTTTTTAATACCTGTTGATCCGTTTGTTTCAACTTTAATCGCTATTCCTAACTCTGTCGCTTTTGCTTTTAAGCTATCCGCTGCCATATATGTGTGAGCGATTCCAGTTGGACAAGCTGTAACAGCAAGTACGTACGGTTCATTTCCTTCTGGTTTTGCGACTTCAGTCTCTTCTTCTTTTTCATTCTCTTTTTCATCAAATAGTTGAAGAAGCTCACTTTCATCCTTTGCTTCTAATAGTTGCTTGCGAAATCCTTCATCCATTAATAATGTCGATAAACGAGACAACGTTTCTAAATGAGTATTATTCGCTCCTTCACTTGCAGCAATCATAAAGAATAAGTGTGCTGGCTGTCCGTCAAGCGACTCATAATTGATACCGCTTACACTTCTACCAAAACAAATCGATGGTTGTTTAACAGCCTTTGTCTTCGCATGAGGTATTGCAATACCTTCCCCTATTCCAGTCGTACTTTGGGACTCCCGCTTTAAAATAGCTTCTTTAAATTCCGTTTTACTATTTAAACGATTTGCCCCGTTTAATTTCTCAACTAATTCATCTATGACAGCTTCTTTATTTGAAGCTGTCAAATCCATAATGACTGTATCCCTTTTTAATAGTTCTGTAATTTTCATATGTTGCTTCCCCCTATCGCTTAGCTACAATTACTTGCGACAATAATTCTTCTACTTTTTCCTTCTTACATAAATCAGCTGAAAATGCTGTTGCACTCCCTGTTGCAACGCCGTATTGAAATGCCTTTTCAATATCTTTTGTCTGTTCATATTTGCCTACAAACCCTGCAACAAGAGAATCTCCGGCCCCAACTGAATTAATTACAACACCTCTTGGAACAGTCGCTTCATATATACCTTCTGCCGTAAATAATAAAGCTCCCTCTCCAGCCATCGATACGATAACGTGTTTTACACCTTGTTCAATTAATTTTCTTCCATAAGGTAAAACGTCCTCTACTGTTGAAAGCTCCACTCCAAACAACTCACCAAGTTCATGATGGTTTGGCTTAATTAAAAATGGCTTATTTTTAATTACATGTTGCAGTGCGCTTCCACTTGCATCTACTACTACACGAATACCTTTTTCAGCTCCAAACGCAGCAATTGATTCGTAAAAGGTACTTGGAATAGAGACCGGTACACTCCCAGCAAGTACAACACAATCTCCAGGTTGCATACTCTCAATTTTTTTCATTAACTGTTCGAACTGCTCTTTTGTTACAATAGGACCTTGGCCATTTAATTCTGTTTCTTCTTCCCCTTTTATTTTCACATTAATGCGAGTATCTTCATCTACTTGGACGAAGTTTGTTGTTACACCTTCCGTCTGTAATACCTCTTTAATAAATTGACCAGTAAATCCACCAGTAAATCCAAGTGCTATATTTTTAACACCTAAACGCTGAAGAACACGAGAAACATTAATTCCTTTTCCTCCAGGAAACTTCATATCTTTCTCCGCTCGATTTATTGTTCCTAAATCAAAAGAAGAAACTTGCACTACATAATCAATAGATGGGTTTAAAGTAACTGTATAGATCATTGTTTATCAGCCTCAATTACATTGGTTTGTTGTTTATATTTTTCTAAATCAATTTCTAAATGGTTTGTAATAATATTTGCTTCTTCAACATTTGCAATTTTCGCAAATGCAACTTCTGAAAACTTACTTTCATCAATTAAGAAATATCCTTCGTTTGCTAATGTTAATGCCATTTGTTTTAAGAGCGCTTCTTCTGGATCTGGCGTTGTAAAGCCAAGCTGTTCATGTACACCATTTGCACCTAAAAAACATTTATCAAAACGATACTTCTGCATACTTTCCTGTGCCATAGCACCGATTAAAGCTTTCGTCCTACTCTTCATCATTCCGCCTAGTAAATACGCACGAATATTATTTTCAACTAAAGCTTCAATATGCATAAGTCCATTCGTAACGACAGTAACATCTTTATTTATTAAAAATGGAATCATTTCAAATGTTGTACTTCCTGCATCTAAATAAATACAATCACCTTGTTCAATAACGCTAGCCGCATACTTAGCAATTTGTTGTTTTATTTGAATGTTTTTGGATGATTTTTCAACCATCGTTGGTTCTTGCCCTTTTCCTGTTAAAACAGCGGCACCACCATGAACTCTTTTTAATAACCTTTGCTTTTCCAATTGCGCTAAATCACGGCGAATTGTCGATTCAGAGCTTTCTGTTCTTTCAACTAATTGCTGTAATTTTACAACTTTCTGTTCTTTTACAAGTTGCAATATCATTTGATGACGTTCAGGAGTTAACATTTTATTCACCTCTTCTTTGATTACAGTATAATGAAAACGGTCACAAAAATCAACCGTAAACAATCAAAAATAATCAAAAACATCCAAAAACGTTTATAAACAGCAAAAAGAAACCTATTCGATCAAACAATCAAATAGGTTTCTTTTCTAAATTCACTTATAAAGAAGCTTTATATATACTTAAAACATCATCTTTATTTAATTTTTTAAAGTTACCAAATTCACCATACGCCATCGCTTTATCCGCCATTAAATCAATTTCATTTTCTCCAATAGCGTAATCAGATAATGTTACTGGCGCCTCAATTGAAGTCCAAAATTGACGTAACGCCTGAATTCCTTCTAACGCAATTTCTCGATCAGTCTTTCCATCTGTTTCTACATTGAATACTCGAATAGCAAACTGTTTAAAACGACTTACATTTTCCTCTACAACATGCTTCATCCAGTTCGGGAATAAAATCGCAAGGCCACCCCCGTGTGGTATATCATGAACAGCAGAAACTGCATGCTCAATATTATGAGTCGCCCAATCTCCTTTTACTCCCATTGCTAAAATGCCGTTTAACGCCATAGTACCACAATATAAAATAGTTTCTCTATGCTCATAATTTTCTAAATCACTTAAAAGCTTAGGAGCTGTCTCAATTACTGTTTTTAAAACAGCTTCACAATAACGATCTTGTAGTTCTGTATTCGTTCCATGATGGAAATATTGTTCTAATACGTGCGACATAATATCTACCATACCGTAAATTGTTTGATCTTTCGGTACAGAAGTAGTATGAACTGGATCTAAAATCGAAAACTGCGGGAAAGTAACCGGGCTACCCCATCCATACTTTTCATTCGTTTCCCAGTTTGTAATTACCGAGCCTGCATTCATTTCAGATCCTGTTGCTGCAAGAGTAAGTACAGTACCAAATGGTAATGCCTCATTAGCAAATGTTTTTTTCGTTACAATATCCCATACATCTCCATCGTACTTACTACCAGCTGCAATTGCCTTCGTACAGTCGATTACACTTCCTCCACCAACTGCTAAAATAAATTCAACACCATTCTCTTTACAAATTTGAATCCCTTTCTTTACAGTTGATACACGTGGATTCGGTTCAACACCTGTTAATTCAAATACTTCTGCATTAATATCCTTTAAAATAGAAATTACATTATCATAAATACCGTTTCTTTTAATGCTGCCTCCCCCGTATACGAGAAGAACTTTTTTACCGAACTGTGGAATTTCAGTTTTTAACTGTTCTAATTGACCTTTACCGAAAATAAGTTTCGTTGGATTACGAAATACAAAATTTTGCATATTTCTTTACCATCCCTTCTATATGAAAAGCAACTATACTTTTGTATACCATATTTTTTTCATTTCACAAAAATATTTGCTTAATAAAAAAATCCCAGCCTACAGGCTGAGATTTTTTTATTGGTAATAAGGTGAGATCATTAAGTAAACAATAACACCAGATAAACTTACATATAACCAAATCGGCATCGTCCAACGTACAATTTTACGGTGACGTGTTAATTGATTTGTAAAACCAAATACAAGCGCAAACAATGCAAGTGGTACGATAATTGCTGCTAGGATAATATGTGTAATTAAAATGATGAAATACACATATTTAATGAATCCTTCTCCGCCAAAATGTGTTGCCGGTGCTAAGTAATGATACGATAAATACGACACACAAAATAGTAAAGTTGTCGTAAATGCTGCAAGGATAAAACCACGATGCATTTTCACATTCTTTTTAATAATAGAGAATAACGCTGCTAATAAAAATACGAACGTAAAGCTATTAAAAATCGCGTTTAACATTGGTAAAATCGTTACATCAAAATGTACTTCTCCTTCATAGCCAACAGGTCCAAAGAACAAAAATAAAATAATCGCATTTACAATTACAGAAAGCGTTATCACAATAGGAGCATAGCTTTTCTGATTTGTTGATTGATCCACCAAAATGGTCACTCCCTCTTCCTTCAAGTATGTATACATAACCTCACTATTTTAACATATTATTCACAGTGTAAATGTGACAATAGTTTGACACAGCAAGACAAGACAAAGAAAAAAATCCTTCTTAATAAAACTTCTTAAGAAGGATTTTATCGCTTTATTATTCAAATAGCAATGCGATTAGTTTTTGTTAAAAAATGTATCGCTATATGCTTGAAAAATTTCAGACACTTGATATCCCATTAATGAAATTGCTGTTAATGAAAAGAAACCAATCATAAGAAATCGAAACCACATATAAATCTCCTCCTTGTATTTAGCTTAAAAAACATTCGCTATATTACAAGTTGAGTGGCACTCTTCATCGTCACTTTCCTTTTTCCTTACAATTGCTGTAATAAATCGAATCATAAAGAAAACTACAAAAGGAAATTGTTCGTAATTCACATTGGCATAGTTTAGCAACGGCTCGCGCTGCACATCGAACGGAGATGAGAAGGAGTAGAACATACCTTGCTCTTCCATATATACAATTACAATTTTCATGCAAAATACGATTCCTAGAAACGAAACAATATCTTGCCATTCTGTCGTATATAACAGGTTATACAGCTCTAATACATACTCTTCCATCATCATCCCCCCTTCCTTTTTTACCATTTTGCTCGCCTTCGTATAAAAAGTCAAGAAAAAAGTTTATATTCACTATGACAATAGTAATTACTTGTTTCTATGATTATATATGATTCTTTTATAGCAATGATTGGGTGTAACTCTCTTCGAAAATAAGAAAATTAGAATCGAACAGATTCCTCATTCTTACTTTTAGGATGCAAAACTGTGATATTTTTATTTCTATTAAAAATAAAATAAGAAAGTATTATAAGAACAGTAACAAACATTGTTAAAAATGCTTGTGAACGTAAAGTATCAATTGCGAACATCGCAACTAAAACTGCTATAATAGCAGCAATTGTAACATACGTTACATACGGAAAAAGCCACATTTTCACTTTCAAATTTTGTTGTTCTACTTTCCCCATTTTTTTACGCATCTTTAAATGCGAAACTGCAATAACGAGATAAACTAGTAACGCAATCCCGCCAGATGCATTCACTAAAAACAAAAAGACTTTATCTGGAGAAATGTAACTAAACACAACTCCAATATAAGCGAAGAAAGTTCCAAATAAAACCGCTCGAACGGGAACACCACTACTGTTCAATTTTAAAAATGACTTTGGAGCATCTCCTCTTTCTGCCATTGAAAAAAGCATTCTTGAATTTGTATATAAGCCTGAATTTAAGCAAGAAAGTACAGCTGTTAAAACGATAAAATTCATAATTTGTGCTGCCGCTGGTATTCCTATATGTTCAAGTACAGCTACAAATGGACTTTTTAATATGTTTGCTGAATTCCATGGCAGTAGCGTGACAACTACCGCTATAGACCCAATAAAAAATACAAGAATACGCCAAATCACACTGTTTGTTGCTGTTTTTACTGCTTTTACAGGTTCTGCAGATTCACCTGCGGCTACTGCTACAATCTCTGATCCCATAAATGAAAATATAACAACAGTAATTCCAAGCAGGACCGAACTTATACCGTTTGGCATAAATCCACCTTGTCCAATTAAATTCGAAGTGCCGGGTGCTTCTGTTCCTGGAACAAATCCTAAAATAACAGCAAGACCTAGACAAAGGAACAAAACAATACTTATTACTTTAATAAAAGAAAACCAATATTCAAACTCTCCAAATGATTTCACCGAAAAAACGTTCGTCAGCGTTAATAAAATTGTTAATATTAAACTTAATAACCAAAGCGGTATTTGTGGAATCCAATATTGGATAATACCAGCACCTGCTGTGGCTTCTATTGCAATAACAATTACCCAAAAAAACCAGTATAACCAGCCTATTGTATAACCCGCCCAAGGACCAATCGCTTCTCTTGCATACGTTGCAAATGAACCACTTGTCGGATTAACAGCTGCCATTTCTCCTAGCATTCTCATGACGAAAATGACTAGAAGTCCTGCTAATGCATATGAAACGATAGAACCTGGTCCTGCCGAATGTACAACTGCACCACTTCCAACAAACAAACCAGCCCCTATTACGCCGCCAATTGAAATCATTGTAATGTGGCGTATTTTGAGGTCTTTCTTTAGATTTTTATCCAAATCTTGTACATCCCCTTCCAAACTAAATTTTGAAACTTATGTAAGAGTACTGTGCGAAAGATTTTGTCCTATACTTTAAAATATATCAAAATATTCTGAATTTAACAATTGCAATTCAACCTTCTTCAAAAATTATTACATTAGGTTTAATACTTTCCCATACACAATTGTTGAGAAAATTATAGTCCCCTTACAAAAGAAAGAATTTTCAGATATTATTAAATAAACAAGATTATACATCTAGACAACTTTTTTGTATAGGAGTGTTGATATGTTAAACAAGTTCAAATTTTTTTGTTGTATTTTAGTAATGTTCTTACTTCTACCGCTATCCCCTTTCCAAGCACAAGCAGCAAACAATTTAGGTTCAAAATTACTCGTTGGATATTGGCATAACTTTGATAACGGTACTGGCATTATTAAATTAAAAGACGTTTCACCAAAATGGGATGTAATCAATGTATCTTTTGGTGAAACTGGTGGTGATCGTTCCACTGTTGAATTTTCTCCTGTGTATGGTACAGATGCAGACTTCAAATCAGATATTTCTTATTTAAAAAGTAAAGGAAAGAAAGTAGTTCTTTCAATAGGTGGACAAAATGGAGTCGTTTTACTTCCTGACAATGCCGCTAAGGATCGTTTTATTAATTCCATACAGTCTCTAATCGATAAATACGGTTTTGATGGAATAGATATTGACCTTGAATCAGGTATTTACTTAAACGGAAATGATACTAATTTCAAAAATCCAACTACTCCCCAAATCGTAAATCTTATATCAGCTATTCGAACAATCTCAGATCATTATGGTCCAGATTTTCTATTAAGCATGGCTCCTGAAACAGCTTATGTTCAAGGCGGTTATAGCGCATATGGAAGCATATGGGGTGCATATTTACCAATTATTTACGGAGTGAAAGATAAACTAACATACATTCATGTTCAACACTACAACGCTGGTAGCGGGATTGGAATGGACGGTAATAACTACAATCAAGGTACTGCAGACTACGAGGTCGCTATGGCAGATATGCTCTTACATGGTTTTCCTGTAGGTGGTAATGCAAATAACATTTTCCCAGCTCTTCGTTCAGATCAAGTCATGATTGGGCTTCCAGCAGCACCAGCGGCAGCTCCAAGTGGTGGATACATTTCGCCAACTGAAATGAAAAAAGCTTTAAATTATATCATTAAAGGAGTTCCGTTCGGAGGAAAGTATAAACTTTCTAACCAGAGTGGCTATCCTGCATTCCGCGGCCTAATGTCTTGGTCTATTAATTGGGATGCAAAAAACAACTTCGAATTCTCAAATAACTATAGAACATATTTTGATGGTCTTTCCTTGCAAAAATAACAAAGTAAAACTATAATTAGCCCCCATCAATCGGACATTTATGGGCAATCAATGCAGGATAAAAACAGCAATAGGACCCTTTATAGGTCCTATTGTTGTTTTTTATTTATGAAAACTACTTTGTCACATCTAAAGTTTCAAGAAACTGTTTTCCATCGCCCAACATCGCACGTTCCTCCGAATCATATTGTTAAATATTCTAGTCACTCTTTTGCTTCAACACAAAAACTGAAAGTTCAGGTACACTACAAAATCTAACAGGCATCCTAGTAGTCCCAATACCACGATTTACATATAAATATAACTGCTTACTCTTCCCCTCCACTTCATACATACCTTCAACATAGCTCTCAGCTAGTTTGGTAGTAATTAACGGACCTACAAAAGGGATTTGGACTTGTCCTCCGTGACTATGTCCTGACAGTTGAAGATCAACTGGGTAACGATTTATTTTGGTTACAACATCCGGCTCATGTACTAATAACATGTTAAAATCATTTTGTTTCAAGTTTTTTAAAGTTGAATCTATTTTCGGCTTCCCTAATAGAAAATCATCCAAACCTGATATTGTAATATATTTGCCGTTTTCCACTTTAATTTTCTGCACTTCATTTACTAATACAGAAAAACCAGCTTCCTCCATATATCTTTTGTAAAATAAACTACCGCCCCCGCCCCTATCATGATTCCCAAACACAGCATATTTCCCTAAGGGAGCATAAATTTTCTGCAAAATAGCCTTCGCTTCCTCTCTTTCTGCACTATAAGAACCAAATTTATCTATTAAATCCCCGGTAAAAACTACTATATCTGGATGTAATTCATTCATCTTCTCCACCAAATGTTCAAGTTGCTTCAATGTAAACTCTGGCCCTAAATGTACATCTGAAAACTGTAACATTTTTTTATTATTAAATTCTTTAGGAATTGCAGAAGCTTCTATTTCATTCCATGTAACTGTTACTAGTTTTCGTTCTATTTCTGTCGCATAATAATACAAACTTACTAGTATCATTAATATACTTATAAAACTAATAATAAATATCTTTACGATTGATTTTTTTCGTTCTTTTTTTACATGATTCGTATTCATGTTTTCACCTCTAGAAACACTTTAAATCCTTATTGTTACATTAATGTGACAACATGAACAATGTTATTAATATGTAATTTCCTCCCTATTCACTTTGACAATTTTATACAGAAGTCATACCATATTTTTATAATACATATATTTTCGAATCTTTTTCTATTCATTCCATCATTTTATTACGGAGGGGTTATTCATGTCTGTATTTACACCAGAAGAAATTACGGAACTTGCTGCGAATTCCGGAAGGAAAAAAGCTCATTTATCATTACTCCCTATGCTAATTCTCGGTTTTTTTGGCGGTGCTTTTATCGCATTAGGGTATTTACTCGATATTCATGTTATTGGGACAATGCCAAAGGCTTGGGGATCATTTTCTAGTTTTCTAGGCGCTGCTGTATTCCCTGTTGGTCTTATTCTCGTTATTCTTGCAGGCGGTGAACTAGTAACTGGCAACATGATGACAGTTTCTATGGCCTGGCTCCAAAAGAAAATTACTTTATTTTATTTCATACGAAATTTAGTTATTGTTACATTTAGCAATTTCATAGGAGCTGTATTTGTAGCCTATTTTTTCGGTCATATCGTTGGCTTAACTGAAGGAGCTTTTTTAGCGAAAACTATTTCTATCGCTCAAGCGAAACTACAAGATACACCATTGCAAGCATTTATTTCTGCAATCGGATGTAATTGGCTCGTTTGTTTAGCTGTTTGGCTCAGTATGGGAAGTAAAGAATTTATCGGAAAGATTATCGGTATTTGGTTCCCAGTTATGACTTTTGTTGCGATTGGATTTCAACACGTTGTAGCAAATATGTTTGTCATCCCAGCCGCAATTTTTGCCGGTCATTTCACTTGGGCTGAATATTTTCCAAACTTTATTTTTGTTTTCTTTGGAAATTTAGTAGGAGGTATGTTATTTGTAGCACTACCTTACTTCATATCTTATAATAAGAAACTATCTTCTTATCAAGAGAAGACTGAAATGAAGAACAAATCTCTGTCGGCTTAAATAGAATGTCTATAAAGAACCCTAAAAATATTACAAATTTCATTTTTTTTGCGAATATATGTACGTACACTTGTTCTCGAATGTTTTATACGTTATAATAACAACTTAAATAGCATTATTTACATATGAGGTGAAAAACATGAACAAAACAGAATTAATTAAAAACGTAGCACAAAATGCTGAGATTTCTCAAAAAGAAGCTACTGTAGTTGTACAAACTGTAGTAGAATCAATCACTAACACTTTAGCTGCTGGTGAAAAAGTACAACTTATCGGATTCGGTACATTCGAAGTTCGCGAAAGAGCTGCTCGTACAGGCCGTAACCCACAAACTGGTGAAGAAATGCAAATCGCAGCTTCTAAAGTACCTGCTTTCAAAGCTGGTAAAGAACTAAAAGAAGCTGTAAAATAATGAAAAATATCCTTCTCATTTATGAGAAGGATATTTTTTCATAACATAATTAATAAAAATCTGACCATTATGCTGTTTCTTTTGTTCTTTTATGCAAATAAAATCTTTACTTTCAAAAAAAGGTTTTGCGGTAATGCTCGCCTCTGTATATATCTCCCTATGCCCTAGGTTCACTGCTTCTTTTTCTAACTTCTGTAGTATGTATGAAGCGACTCTTTTCCCTTGATAATCTTTATGCGTAAATAAACGATCTACGTAACGATCATCGTTATAATCCCCAAACCCCACAATCATACCTTTATGATCGGCTACATAGCTAATATTCTTTTCTAAAGACTGTAACCAATTTTCTCTATCTAGTCGCTCCGGTGCCCACGCCTGTAGCTGTAACTCATTATAATCTTTTGCATTAACCGTATGAACTGTTTCATAGAACAATTGTAATACTTGATCTAAATCTTTTTTCTGGAATGTTCTAATTATAATATCTTTTAACATATATAAGTCTCCTTACCAAACTACCTCTTAACTTTTCTACTACATACGATTCTATATTTCTGCTTTATTATATCGTTTTAATTTCTATACGAACAAAAAAACAATACTTATTCAAGTATTGTTTTTTAATTCTATTCAATTACTTAATGTAGCTTTTTAAGATTTTAATTTAACTCTTTGTAATCGTAATGCATTTAATACAACGGATACAGAACTAAATGCCATCGCTGCTCCAGCAACCCAAGGGGCTAAGAAACCTAATGCCGCAATTGGAATTCCTAACGCGTTATAAGCTAATGCCCAGAATAAATTTTGTTTAATATTTCTTATCGTCATTTTACTCATAAATATCGCATCAGCAATACTATTTAAGTCACCACGGATTAACGTTATATCCGCTGCTTCCATCGCTACATCCGTTCCCGTTCCAATTGCCATACCAATGTTCGCTGTAGCAAGAGCAGGAGCATCATTTATCCCGTCTCCAACCATCGCTACTTTCTTACCATTTGTTTGCAGTTTTTTCACTTCTTCTGCTTTTCCTTCTGGCAATACTTCTGCAATTACGTGATCAATACCAACTTGCTTTGCAATTGCCTGAGCAGTTTGTGTATTATCTCCTGTAATCATCACAACGTCTAGACCCATTTTTTTCAGTCTTGCGATAGCTGCTTTTGAAGTATCTTTCACAGTATCTGCAACGGCAACTATACCAGCATATTCTTTATCGATTGCAATAAGCATTGCTGTTTTTCCTTCTCGTTCTAGCGCTTCCATTGATTTAGAAACTTCTTCAATATCAATATTGAATTTCTTCATTAATCGACGTGTACCAATTAATAAGTGTTTTCCTTCTACAACTGATTCGATACCAAATCCCGGAATCGCTTCAAACGTTTCTGAACTTGGGATATCAATTTTCTTTTCTTTAATTCCTTCTACAATCGCTTCTGCAAGCGGATGTTCAGAATTTCTTTCTGCTGCCCCTACTAATCTAAGCAGTTCATTTTCATTGAATCCATCTGCTACAATTACATCTGTTAATACCGGCTTCCCATTTGTCACTGTACCCGTTTTATCTAAAATAACCGTATCTAATCGGTGCGTTGCTTCTAAATGCTCTCCACCTTTAAATAAAATACCATACTCAGCCGATCTTCCTGATCCTGCCATAATAGATGTAGGCGTTGCAAGACCTAATGCACATGGACAAGCAATAACAAGTACTGCTATCATTTTCTCAAGTGCTCCGCCAAAATCACCAGGTGTAACAAATATCATCCATACTGCAAATGTGATAATCGCAATCACAACTACAACCGGTACGAAAATACCTGAAATTTGATCTGCTACCCTTTGAATAGGAGCTTTTGAACCTTGTGCCTCTTCTACTACTTTAATAATTTGAGCTAATGCAGTATCTCTTCCTACCTTAGTTGCTTTCACTTTTAAAAATCCATTTTTATTTATTGTCGAACCTATTACTACATCCCCAATTGACTTATCAACAGGAATACTTTCACCCGTTAACATCGATTCATCAATTGCTGACTTTCCTTCTACAATCTCACCATCTACTGGTATTTTTTCACCAGGCTTTACATAGACGATATCACCAGCTACTACTTCTTCAATCAAAATTTTTATTTCTGTTCCATCTCGCACAACTGTAGCTGTCTTCGCTTGTAAACCCATCAATTTTTTAATTGCTTCTGATGAGCGCCCTTTTGCTTTCGCTTCAAATAATTTACCTAAAATAATTAATGTAATAAGTACCGCACTCGTTTCAAAATATAAATCTGTCGTATGTTTCGAAGAACCAATAGATTGAATACTTAAATATACACTATAGAAATACGCGGCCGACGTTCCAAGCGCCACGAGAACATCCATATTCGCACTTTTATTACGTAACGCTTTATAAGCTCCAACATAAAACTGTCCACCAATGATAAATTGAACAGGAGTTGCAAGTGCTAGTTGCACCCAAGGGTTCATTAACATATCTGGTAAATAAATAAACGACGTAAATGAGAAATGACTAACCATTGCCCACAATAATGGGAAAGATAAAATAAACGAAATAATAAACTTCTTCTTTTGTCTTTCAATTTCTTGTAATCGATGATCAGTTGATGCATCTTGATCATCTGGTTTCACTTCTAATTTATATCCTAGCTTCGTAATCGTACTCTTCATTTCATTTACATTAACTTCATCAGGATTAAAGTCTACTGTAGCTGATTCTAAAGCAAAATTTACTGTCGCTTTGTTCACACCATCTAACTTATTTAAACGCTTTTCAACTCTATTTGCACATGCTGCACATGTCATTCCTGAAACAGTAAATTCAGCTTTATCACTTACAATTCCATATCCTAACGATTCAACTTTTTCTTTAAACTGTTGCGGATTTGTTTTAGTTGGATCGTACATTATTTTTGTTTTTTCAAGTGCAAAATTTACATTTGCCTCATGAACACCTTCTACTTTTTTTAGACCTTTTTCAATTCTATTTGCACATGCCGCACATGTCATTCCCGATATTTGAAGATTGGCCTCTTTTTTTTCATTCATGTCTCTCACCTCTATATACCCTTATGAGGTATAATGATTAGCAAAATAAATCGTACTTTATTTAAAGTACGATTTATTTCCATATCTAAAAATAATTATTGAACATCGTATCCTTGGTCTTCGATTACAGCAACGATATCTTTTAATGTTACGGCAGACGAGTCGATAGTAACTTCAACAGTTCCTTCTGCTAATTGAACCTTCACTTGTTCAACACCGTTTAGCTCTTTCACACTGCTTTCGATAGCATTTACACAATGTCCACAAGACATACCTTCAACCTGTAATGTTAACTGTTCCATTTAAAATCCTCCTCTTGTTTATTCATTGTTTGTTAATCACAATTACATCTTACCATACCCCCCTAAGGTAATCAATGGTTTTATATCATGATTTTTCAATTATTTTCTAAAAGTTTATTTTACACACACTTTTTCACATCAATACGCCGAGATCTTATTATGAAGGTAAACAAAAAAACAAGCCAGTGACATACTAGCTTGTTTTTACGCTTTTGAAAAACGTTCAAATACAGTCATTAATTCTTCAATTGCTTCGTCACCATTGCCATCTTTAATAGCACCTGAAACACAATGACTTGTATGGTTTTTTAATACACCCATTCCTACTTTTTTCATCGCTGCATTAATCGCTGAAATTTGCACTAAAATATCCACGCAATAACGATCATTTTCAATCATATTTTGAATACCGCGGACCTGTCCTTCAATTCTCTTTAATCTATTTATAATCTGTTCTTTTTCTTTTTCTGATCTATGTGTTACTGCTTCATGCTCTTTATGATCCATATTATCACCTTCTTAAAGTTTCTCTTCATTCAATAAAACAATTGTTTTTTATGAGTATACCAATTATAGCATTAAATATCTACGCATGATACCCCATAAGAGTATATTTACACTTTATGATTATTCTTAGCAACTCATTAGCTTCTTAATCTCAATTTTCAGTATACCCTTTCCTTTTTGTCACAAAATCATTATATCTCTCATCAAAATTCAATAAAGTGAAACAAGAATAAGCGGGGATTAACCGCCCCCGCTTATTCTTCGTCTATAATTTTTTAATTTTAATTTTCAGATATTTAACCCTAGAATTTTTCTTTCCATATATAATTATTGCTGATCACATACTTTTGTATCATTCACTACTGAAGTTCCTTCAACGGTTACCGTATGAAAACAATCATTCACTCGAACTGTCACAACATTATCTTGCCGATTAATGATATGATATTCATTAAAATTTTTATTCAGAGCACTGCGAATTTGTTCTCCTTCATAAATTGGGATGCCATGCGATAAAACCCAAATAAGTCCAGCGATAGCAAGAATTGTTTTCATACGATCTACCTCCTTGGGAATATAGTGAACTTTTAATCCATGCTTTTTCAACTCTACGAATCATGATTGAAATAAACCAAGCCTTTTTGGAAATAAGTTCATTTCGTCTATTTTATGTTTATGCTAATTGTGACCGATTTGTGACAACTTTTTGTCTCTTTAGACGAAAAGTTGAAACAAAACTTTCGAAAAGGACAATTCTACATATTAAAAAAGGTTATGGAATGTTTTATCCATAACCTTTTTTCCTATACGTAACTAATAAACCTCAATCCTTTACTTAAAGACGTCGGCACAACAGATGCATGATTCTCCCCTTCAGCTTCATAAAACTTAAATTTAAGTTTATCGTGGTTTACTTGGAGAAGGCGCTCTGATAATTCATTTGCACCTACAACCATATGCTCTCGTTCTAGTGACCCAACTGTAAGGAACACTCCTGTTTCAAACTTAGCATTGTTTAATTCATGTATAAGGTTCTCTTCTTTTTCAAGTACGGATTTATTATTCCACCATATAGATGGACTACTAATAAAATAATTTTGAAAAGCATTTAAGTTTGTAAATAGTATATAAAGAGCAAATAGTCCACCTAAAGAATGTCCAAATAACGTTTGCTTACTTTTATCAATCTCAAAATTCTTTTCAATTTGTGGTTTCAGTTCTTCTTCAATAAAAGTATAGAAATTATGTGCTCCTCCTGTTTTAGGCCACGGTTTACCGTCTGGTTTTAAAGGGGCATCTTTTGAAATTACGCTAGGCGTAAAATCATAGCACCTTTCTTCCCCTGAAAATGCGCCTTCAATTGGATAACCCACTGCTACTATAATAGCTGGTGAAACACCGGTTTTTTCCGCTCTTACTGATTGTATTTTAACTGCTTCATGAAATGTTTGAAAAAAGGCATTGCCATCTAATACGTAAATGACAGGATATCCTGAATCCGGTGCTGGTTGCCTCGGCTTTGAAATATGAATTTGATATTCCTTACCTTCTAATTTTGAATACATTTTCCACTGCTCTGTATTAGATGTTATAATCTGCTGTTTTTCAACTGTAGTATTCACCCTATTCCCCCTCTTTTTTAACTTGTTACATATATTTCGATTTTTTCTTCTTCAGATACAACGCTATCATATCCGAAACAAACAGGAGCCCCGTTATACGGATCAATCATGACACGTGCATCAATATGAAATACTTCTTTTAACACTTCATTTGTAATGATTTCTTCCGGGCTACCAGTTGTAACAATTTCTCCTTCCTTCATTGCAATAATTTCATCTGAAAACCTTGATGCATGGTTAATATCATGTAATACCATAACAACCGTACAATTATGTTCTTTATTTAACTTCTCCACAATTTGTAATACATCTAATTGATGAGACATATCAAGGTATGTAGTTGGCTCATCTAATAGCAACACTTCTGTCTCTTGTGCTAATGCCATCGCTAGCCATACCTTTTGTCTTTGACCACCTGATAAATTTGCAATTTGTCTCGTTCGAAATTCAGAAGTTTTCGTTATATCTAATGCCCAATCAATCATTTCTTTATCTTTTGTCGTTAACTTATTTACGTTATTTCGATGTGGATAGCGTCCATAAGAAATTAATTCTTCCACTTTAAGCTCACCTGGTGCAATTGGAGTTTGCGGGAGTAAAGCTAACTGCTTCGCAATTACTTTCGTTGGAATTGTATGTAAATCCTGTCCTTGCAAATATACTTTACCGCTTTTTTGTTTTAAAATTCTTCCCATTGTTTTTAACAATGTCGATTTACCGCAACCGTTTGGACCTATAATTGTCGTTACTTTTCCTTCTTGTATTTCCACATTTAAATCGCGAAACACTGTAAGCTTTTCATAACTTGTTTCTAAATTTTTTGCACTTAAAATACTCACTTTTATTCCTCCTCTTACGCTTTCGCCTTATAAAGTAAATATAAGAAATACGGTACACCGACAATAGAAATAACGATTCCAACTGGTAGCTCTACAGGTGTAAAAACTGTTTTCGCAATAAAGTCTGAAGCAATTACAAGAAACATTCCGATTACGCCGCACGTAGGAATTATATACTTATGTTGAATACCGACAAGCCTTTTCGCTATATGCGGTGCCATTAAGCCAATAAAACCGATACTCCCTGAAACAGCAACACATGCGCTCACAAGCCCGATACTACTTAATAGTAAAATCGATTTCTCTCTTTCTACTGAAACACCTAAACTTGTAATACTCGTTTCTTCCAATTGAAATAAATCTAATAAATAAGCTTTCTTTTGTATAAGCGGAATTAAGATAATAAGCCATGGTAACATAGCCACAATATACTTCCAGTTTGCACTATATATGCTTCCAGACACCCACACTGCGGCCATTTCAAAATCAGTTGACTTCATTTTGAGTGATAAGTACATAGAAAAGGCTCCAAATCCTGATCCAATTGCAATCCCTGTTAATAAAAGTCGCTGCGAATCTAATTTACCGTTTTTCCAAGAAAACAGATAAATGATGATAGCTGCACCTAATCCGCCTACTAAACCAAACATTGGCATCATCATAATAGAAACCCAGTCTGTGCTTTTTAATTGCCCTTGAAAGAAAAACATAAAAATGACAATCGCTGTTCCTGCTCCGGCATTTACGCCTAAAATACCTGGGTCCGCCAACCCATTTCTCGTAATCCCTTGAATAACGGCACCCGCAACACCAAGGCCTAATCCTACTAATCCAGCAATTACGATGCGCGGAAGGCGAAACTCAAAAATAACTAAATCATGTTCTGGTACTGGATCAATTCTAAAAAGTGTTTTAAATACATCTGTAATCGTAATGTCGAACGTACCATTTGTTAAACTAATATAAATAGCACATAGTATTAAAAATATAATAATCCCCATCGTCATTCCGAAACGTTGACTTGAACTTTTAAGCATGTCTCTCTCCTCCTCTAGTACGGATTAAATAAAGGAAGAAAGGAATTCCAATTAAAGAGGTAACGACTCCAATAGGTGTTTCAAATGGATAGTTTATAAATCTACTCAAAACGTCACATAACGCTAAGAAAACGCCACCAATAACACCTGCACATGGCAAAATCCACTTATAATCTACCCCAATTATAAAGCGCGTAATGTGCGGAATAATTAAACCTACAAAACCAACTTTCCCCACTAAAGCAACTGCTGTTCCTGTTAAGAAAATTACCGATAAAATTGCCATCGCTTTAACTAGTTTTGTACGTTGCCCTAAATTAATAGAAACCTCTTCGCCTAATGAAAGAATGGTAATAGATTTTGATATTAACAATGCTAAAATTATTCCAATTATCCCAAACGGTATCGTGATTTTAATGATATTAGGATCTACTTGATCTAACTTTGCATTAAACCAAAAACTAACATTTTGAGAAATTTGGAAATACGAAGCCATTGCAGCCGATACACTACTTAAAAATGTTCCAATAACTGTTCCTATAATCGCTAACCTAACTGGTGATAAGCCATTTTGAAGGAGCGAACCAAAACCAAATACGATACCGGCTCCTAGTGCAGAACCAATCATTGAACATACAACCATACCAATTGATGACATTCCCGGAAGAAAAATCATGCTAAGTGTAATAACAAAGGCAGCGCCATCCGTCACACCCATAATAGAAGGGGATGCAAGATAGTTTCTTGTCATCCCCTGCATAAGTGCTCCTGATATGGCTAGAAATGCTCCGACTAAAAGAGCTGCAACTACCCTTGGTAAACGTGAAGTAATAATAATATTATGATTTACATCGCTTGAATCAAAATGAAATAATGCGTTCCACACTGTTTCAGCGTCAATACTTTTTGCCCCATACAAAATCGAAAGTATAATTGTAAATAAGATGAGTATGGGTGCTATACATAATATAGTTACTGGTACTGCATTTGTTTTCTGCATATCATTCAACGCACCTTACTTATTGTATTATTTAGATAAATTTTTCACGGCTTCTTTTAAGAATGCTGTTTTACTCCAAGCTGTACCACCTTGTGCCATTGGATCTACAACATTTACAAATACTTTCTTTTCCTTCGCAGCATTCATACTTTGCCAAATTGGATTACTTTCAATTTCTTCTAACACTTTCGGGTTTTTATTTTCACTTGCCTCATATTGTAAGAAAATATAATCTGGGTTAAGTTCAGCAAGTTTTTCAAATGAAATTTTCTCTTGTGCTTTTACAGTTTTCAATTGTTCTGGAGCAGTTAGTCCAAGATCTTTATAAATTACAGGGTTGAAGTATACTCCTTCTGGATATAGGAATAATTCATTTGCTCTTAGTCTTATGACAAGTACTTTTTTATCTTTTAACTTATCTCCTAGTTTTGCTTTTGCTTTTTCAGCGTCCGAATTGTAATCCTTAATAATTTTTTCTGCTTTATCTTTTTTACCAGTTAATTCTCCCATTAACTTTAAGTTATCTTCCCAATTTGTTGAAACGTGTGATACCGGGAATGTAGGAGCTACTTTCGTAAACTTTTCAGCTGTTTCTGCTGGGAATTTCGTACTCGATGTAATAACATCTGGTTTTAATTGTAGTAATGTTTCGAAATTGGGTTGCATTTTCTCACCAACAGATTTAGCACCTTCTAACTCTTTTTCAAGATATTTTGGTAATTTACCACCTACAGTAATGGCACCAACTGGTTTAATTCCAAGTACTGCCGCATCTTCCATTGACTCTAAACTAGCTGTCGCAATTTTATCTACTTTTGCTGGCACTGTATACTCTTTACCTAAATATGTGATTTTTCGTTTTTCATCTTTTTTCGTTTCCGTAGCTTTTGTCTGTTGTTTTTGCTCGCCTGAAGTTTTATCCGCACTATTACATGCCGCTAAACCTACACTTAAAACTGTAACCATCCCTAAAGTAAATAATTTCTTGTTCATCTTTATATGTCTCCTCTCGAATTTTCAAACTATATTCTCAATAAAATTTAACTATATGAACCTTGTCCCATATATATATTTCATTAGATTAATAATTTTATCCAGAACTCATTCCCGTTCACTTCCCCTAGACTATAATTCTTTTACGCCTTCATCACTTGATAATCATTTTCACTGATAATGATTATCGTTACTAAGTATATATTTAATATGAAATTATTTCAAGAATGATTTGAAAAATTTTAACAAACTGAATTAAAAAAAGAAGTATCTCCCTAATATTAGGGAGATACTTCTTTTTTTTAGAAATTTATATGTAATTCAACTGGACAATGGTCTGACCCCATTACTTCACTATTAATTTTCGCTTCTGTTATTTGGTCTTTCATTCGTTCCGAAACAACAAAATAATCTAAACGCCATCCAATATTTTCACCTTTGTAATCTTGCTCTTACATTTATGAATACATACATACGCACTTTATTCAGGTTATACTAATTTCAGAGGTGATGTTCTATGCACAATGAAGGAGTTACATTAACAAATGAGTATTGGCAAGCAATTATTCATAATGATTCTTCCTATGATAGCAAATTCTTTTATGCTGTGAAATCAACTGGAATCTTTTGCAGACCATCATGCAAATCAAGAATACCGAATAGAAACAATGTACGAATTTTTCATCATGCAGAGCAAGCATTAAGTGAAAACTTTCGCCCGTGCAAACGTTGTAAGCCAAATGGAATCACTTTACCTAATGAAGAGTGGGTAAAACAAATTAAAGACTATATCGAAAAGCATTATGACAAATCTTTAACTCTCGACATGCTTGCGGAAATGTGTCACGGTAGCCCTTTTCATTTACAACGTACTTTCAAAAGAATAATAGGGCTAACTCCTATAGAATATATACAACAATTCAGGATTCTTAAAGCAACCGAATACCTTTTACACACAAATCAATCTATTAAAGAAATTAGTACTGCTGTCGGGATAGAAAACCCAGAATATTTCGCAACTTTATTTAAAAAGAAAACCGGATTTACTCCTACTGAATATCGAAAAAAGAACGAGATGAAAGAGGGATACGATAATGAATTCCTACAAAAATAATTATATATATTGGACGCTACTTACACATAAAAATTGGCAATTTCATATTGCTGCAACTGAAAATGGACTATGTTTCATTGGATCACAAGACGAAAACTTTGAAGAATTAAATATATGGGCTAGAAAAAAACTGCCCCAACATATATTGATCCATAGTCCAGATTACTTGCAAATATATACGAAAGAAGTTATCGAGTATTTAGAAAACAAGCGAGAAACTTTTACATTCCCTATCGATGCTTATGGAACTAATTTTCAATTATCTGTTTGGAATACGGTACGTGAAATTCCTTATGGAAAGACATATTCTTATACAGAAATTGCTGAAAGAATTCAAAAACCTAAAGCTGTGCGCGCCGTTGCTTCTGCTATTGCTGCTAATCCTCTTCTTATCACCATTCCTTGTCACCGCGTTATTGGGAAGAATGGGAAACTAACCGGATTTAGGGGTGGATTAGAAATGAAGAAAAAATTGCTTACATTAGAAAAGTTGCAGGTGGAATTCATATGACAGCAGAATATAATAGCGTATTATCTATAGCAGTTCCAAAAGAATTTTGTTTCCAAGAAAATTTACGTTATCTATCACGTTCTAACAATGAATGTATGTTCCATATTGAAGATAACAAAATTTATAAAGTTATCCCTGTTCAAGATGTAAATCCTTTAGTTGAAATTAGTGTGAATACAGATGGCAATATTCAAATACATTGTTTAGAAGAATCATATACATCTGAAAAATCGATACGTGAAGCTGTAGCTAACTATGTAAAAGAATGGTTTGATTTAACTACTGATTTAGCTCCCTTTTATACATTAGCTAAACATGATTTACTCCTTCAAGGACCAATTGAACAATATTACGGCCTTCGTACTTTAGGTATTCCAGACTTATTTGAGGCACTTTCCTGGGGAATTATCGGTCAACAAATTAACTTAACATATGCTTATACGCTAAAAAGAAGATTAGTTGAGCAATTTGGAAGTTATGTAGAATGGGACGGTAGAAAGCATTGGATATTCCCATCACCTGAAACAATTGCAAATCTACATGTAGAAGATCTCCAACAATTAAAAATGACGACTAGAAAATGTGAATATTTAATCGGTATTGCGAAGCTTATTACAGAGAGAAAACTATTAAAAGAGGATTTACTGCAAACACAAGATGTAAAGGTTGCTGAGAAACAATTAACCGCTATCCATGGTATAGGACCATGGACTGCCAACTATGTTTTAATGCGTTGTTTAAGATTTCCTTCAGCTTTTCCAATTGATGATGTTGGTCTGCATAATGCAATTAAATTTATAACAGGTTCCGAAAATAAACCGACTAAAAATGAAATAAAAGATTTCGCGGCAAACTGGGCTAATTGGGAGTCTTATGCGACTTTTTATTTGTGGCGAGTACTATATTAAAAGAACCAAGTAGCACATTCGTACTACTTGGTTCTTTTTTAAGCTTGCTCCTCAAAACGTCTTGCAATTTCCACAATAACTTGAACAGCTTTTTCCATAGTATCTACCGAAACATACTCAAATTTACCGTGATAGTTTTCACCACCAGTGAAAATATTCGGCGTCGGTAATCCCATATATGATAATTGTGATCCATCTGTGCCTCCGCGAATCGGATGAATATTTGGTTCAATGTCTAAACTTTTCATTGCTTCATATGCAATATCAACAATTTCTCTTACCGGTTCAATTTTTTCAAGCATGTTATAGTATTGATCATTCATTTCTAAAACGACTGCATCTTCGCCATATTTTTCTTGCATAGTCTTCACAATATTTTTAACGTTATTTTTACGTGCCTCAAAATTTTCACGATCAAAGTCTCGAATAATATAATACGCTTTACTTTGCTCAACATCACCATTTAAAGAAAGTAAATGATAGAATCCCTCATAGCCTTCTGTATATTCTGGCGCCTCTTCTACTGGTAAATACCCGTTAAACTCCATAGCCAGTTTAGTAGCATTGCGCATTTTATTTTTCGCTGTTCCAGGATGTGTATTCGTTCCGTTAAACGTTAACTTAGCACCTGCAGCATTAAAACTTTCATACTCTAAACCACCTAATGGACCTCCATCCATCGTATAAGCGAATGATGCACCAAACGCTTCTACATCAAAATGCGCTGGCCCACGACCAATTTCTTCATCCGGTGTAAATGCTACTCTTATTTTCCCGTGCTTAATTTGCGGATTATGTATTAAATGGTTCATTGCAACCATAATTTCTGTAAGACCAGCTTTATCATCTGCTCCTAGAAGTGTTGTACCATCAGTTGTAATAATGGTATGTCCTTTATATGATGGTAATTCCGGGAACTGCTCTGGTGTTAACACAACATTTAGCTCTTCATTTAACGTAATTGCATTACCATCAAAATTTTCATGAATTTGTGGCTTGACGTTTTTCCCTGTAAAGTCTGTTGCCGTATCTAAATGGGCTAAAAATCCGATTACAGGAACATCCTTGTCCGTATTAGCTGGAAGTGTTGCCATTACATAGCCATTATCATCCATCGTTACTTCTGTTAAACCAATTTCTTTTAGCTCTTCCACTAATAACTTACCAAACTCAATTTGTCCTGGTGTTGTTGGTACTGTATGACTTTCTTCATTTGATTGCGTATCAATTTTTACATATCTCGTAAATCTTTCAATAAGTTCTTGTTTCAAGTTCATTCACTCCCTTTTATGTTCCTCCCTCCATTATAATCCTTAAAACGAAATATTTTAACTTTTTTGACTGTGAAGATGTATATTTCATTTACATTGTTAACACTTTTACATAACAAAAAGAAAATTAGCGAACATATTTAAAGTACAGCTTAATACAAATAAATCCACCCTATTTACGACTCTCATCGCAAATAGGGTGTTGCTGTTTTTATCTCGCAATTTAAGAATATATACTACTCATTTACAATAAAAGTATATACATCATCATAAATACAGCCATTTACTTTAATCACATACTTCCCAGGTTTATTAAAACTAATTGTGTATTTATTTAACTGAATTGCTTCTTTATCTCCAGAAAGAATATCAATGCTTCTGCCACTTAATACATACAATTCATTTAGATTCATCGTTACATCAATTGTATTGAAATTTTCTACTTTCACTTGCTGTGCTTCCGCAACGCTTACACTTGGTTCTAAAAACAGTAGTCCACTTAATCCAATCGTACCTGCTAAAGCAACTCCCGCAAACTTTTTAATCTGTTTCATTACAATGACCTCCTTATAGATTTTACGTAAAGGCAATGTCCTCCCTTACACCACAAAGCCTATATGTAATGAAATGAAAAGTAAACGGGGACTGTAAGACAAAATTCTACATCTTTTTCTCCTATTGAATATAAATCCAACGTTTGGAATTTTGACACATTTAAAATTGTTTCCCTAAACCAATTTCTCCATAATTTATTCAAAGACTGAATAATTACTTATTTATTTAACATTCTAACAATAGTTGATAAAGATGCTTTCTATTCAAAAAAAGACTTTGCTATAAAAGTAACTTTTACAACAAAATCCATGCAACTAATTTTATTCAGCTTTCCATAATCTCTCTACATTCATTAATTGTTCTTCTTTAAATTCCATCTTATATATATCCGGTTTTGACGTATTCATTAAAAATTCAAAACCATATTGTTTATCAAAATAGTTCATCATTAATGTCATGACAAGCCCATGTGTACCAATTACAATTTTGCATCCTCGAAAATCCATTAAGATTTCTTTTAATACTTTCACTACTCTTCTCTGGCAATCTGCATATGACTCTCCTTCCGTTCGTGCAAAATCCGGATTAGAGAACATCTTCTGTACAAGTGGATACACCTCTTTGTCTGATATAACCTGATCCTCACTTGAAAACATACACTCTTTAAGATTTTCATATACTACTATTTCTTTTTCATGGAAATTAGCTGACTCCTCTATCGTTAGCATAGCCCGATTATAAGGACTGGAAATAAAAGCATCAATCCTCTCCGCTTTTAATATGTCAGTTACTCTACGGGCATCCATATGTCCCCTCTCAGTTAATCCACGCATTCTTTCATTTCCTTCTAGTTTTGGTGATTCACCATGTCTAACCATATAAATATATGTGCTCATAATTTCTCCTTAAAATTTTTTATAAAGTGAAACTTTAATCAGCCCTCACTAATCGGGCTGCCCGGCAAATAGCGAGATAAGTTAATAAATCACGTTCATTTATCCCATTTCAACACTTAGGGGTAATACTAAAATACTTTATAAACTGTGCTGATTTGTTCGTCTAATCCATTCTCCTACTAAACTCTCAAATAATTCAGGCTGCTCAATTTGCAAATTATGCCCTGCCATATCTAACACTGCTAATGTTGCCCTTGGATATTCTTCAATAATTTCTATAATATTTTGATAACCTACTGATATATCTTGTCTTCCAGTCAGTAAAAGAACGGGATTTTCATATTTTTCATGCTGAAAATCCATAGTAAGAGAGTAATTCTTTTGCAACCTTTCAATAAATTCATAATTAGCAACATCTAACCCAGGCTTAATTTCTTCTTTAAATCGCTTATATGTATATTCATTTGCTATTACAGCTAACTCACAAAATTCCTCTCTTTCTGTGGAAGTGAGCGTATTTAAAAATTCCTCATCTTGTACAATTACCTGTTTATATGGAAGAATCCTTTTTTCTGGCTCCGCTACAACAACAGGACATACTAATAGTAATCCGCTAACTCTCTCAAACATCTTTGCAAGTATACCTTTGGCTAAATAGCCTCCATATGATTCTCCTACCAATAAAAATTTTTCAGTAGAAATGATTTCCTCAATAAATGTGATAAGCACTTCTACTATACGATCTGAACTATTTATCCAATTTGGAGCATTCGATTTTCCCATTCCAGGTAAATCAATATATATTCGCTTATAACCTTCATATTTCTGAAATACTGATTCCATACATTTCATCATTAACCTATGGTCAGGGGCGCAGCCATGTATGATAATGACCGGTTTACCCTCTCCCACAATTTCATAGTATATTTCTGCATCTTTAATTCGATATATCATAAAAAAGCCTCCCTATTTAGTGGCAATACTATTCCACTCTGTAAGAATACACGTTCTTATTTTATATCTTTTCTCAACATTTTCACAAATATTAATTTTCAGATTAAAAATAAAAAGCTCACCAAAAAAAGATACTCATCATTTTATATGCAATTTTGCATCTCCACTTACAAATCACTAAAAAAACTTTACAATTCAAAGGATGACTAAATATACAATTTCTATTTAAAGTCTTGATACAGTCTGTACTATCAACCGCAATATTTTTCCAACCTTAAGAATACTTACACTCTTTAACACTTTCCTTATAAACATGATTTTTATAAGGAAATCTGATACAATTCTTAAATAATATTATTATGTATAGATATAACGAACATAGTGCATAATTAAAGAAGGTGATTTCATTGAAATTAAATAAAAATTTACAATTATGTATATTAATCGGAACATTAATATGCTATTCAATCTATTTTATGTTTTTCTATCTATTCCCTACTCATTTTTCAAATTCAGATGTACGCTTCGCTTCACTTGTCGTTGAAGCCATTACATTTGTATCACTGATTTACTCTATATATTCTAAAAAAGTCAGTTCAAATCCGTTTTGGATATGTATTACAATAGCAATTGGTAGTTTTTTATTAGGGAAAATAGTATATACATATCAAGATAGCTTCTTCGAAATTCCAATACATCGTTTTACGGTTTCTGATGTATTTTACATGTTTTTTCTATTTTTCTGTCTTATCGCTTTCTGCTATAAAATCTTAAAGGAATGCAATAAATGGGAAAAAGCGTTCTTTATTTGTGATATATGCATAGTGCTTACTTCCATATTTACATTAGAATGGTATTTATTTAATCAACCAAATTTAAATATATTCGCTCTTTCACTAGGAGATGTTTTCCTTTCATTTTTATACCCAATTGCAGATTTATTATTTCTACTGCTAGGTGTTAGTCTCATTTTCCGTCCAACAATTTTTAATTCCAAACGGAAAATTTATATCTTTATTTTTGTATTAATAAGTTCTGCAACTTTTAACTATATTTATTTTTACTTAAATAACCACTTATCAACTGAAACGATAATATTATTACGTCTTTTATATAGAATACCTATATTACTTATTGCAATAGCTGGCTCTATTTCAGAAGATCATAATAGCCATAAAAATTATTTCCTTGTAAACCCTATAATAGGAAAAAAAGCTTTAGTTGTATTTCCCTATCTTGCTGTTGCAATACTAATCGGGTTTACATTAAAAGAACAAACATCATCTTCAACTCTCATTACAGGAAATTGTATTACTTTTATTTTCGTACTCATTCGTCATTCTATCGTACGTATGCAAAACAATTCCTTAACAAAACGTTTGCAGGCATTTAATGCCCAACTAGAAGAAAAAGTTACTTTACGGACGTCTGATTTAGTTCATAAATCAGAGGCTCTTTCTCAAAAACAGCAAAAGTTTAAATCATTATATGAATATCATCCTGACCCTATCTTCACCATTGATTTAAATGGAATATTCTTAAATGTAAATAAGGCTGGGAGTGTACTACTTGGGGCACCAACGGATGAGTTACTAGGTGAAACTTGTTTTTCGATCATTTTAGATGAAGATAAGCATAAGCTAGCATTGGCATTAGAAAAAGTGAAACAACAAGAATCGGCATTCTTACAACTTAGTTCTCAATATAAAGATGGCTTTACTTATTTTTTATACGTTACAATCATTCCTATTATAATAGACGGACAAATTTCAGGAAGCTATATTATGGTGAAAGATATTACTGCACTAAAAAAACAGCAAGAAGAAATAAAATATTTAGCATTCCATGACACTGTAACGAAAATTGGTAACCGTGCCTTTTTCCATAAGAAATTAAAGAGAGTTATAAAAAATGCTGAAATAACAGAAAGCGAGTTTGCATTATTATATTTAGATTTAGATCGCTTTAAAGCAATTAACGATACACTTGGACATTCATCAGGAGATTACATATTAGAAGAAGTAGCAAAGCGATTCCAATCATGTCTTCCATCACATACTCATCTTTCAAGAATCGGTGGCGATGAATTTACAATCATAATTGAAAACTATACTGACGAAGATTACTTATTCCAATTATGTAACCAATTATTTAAATGCATGAAAAAGTCATTTATCATACATGAGCATAAATTAACTTTATCACTGAGTATCGGCATCGCTATTTATCCACATTCCGGAATCGATACCGCTACACTTCTGAAAAACGCTAATGTTGCAATGTATGATGCAAAAGCAAAAGAACTTAACTCTGTATCTATTTATGACGATGTAATCGCTAAAAAAATTGAAAGACGATTGCGATTAGAAAAAGATTTACCAAACGCACTACAAAATGAAGAATTGTTCCTTTTGTATCAACCTCAAGTTGATAGTGAATCTAATAAAATTATCGGTGCAGAAGCTTTAATTAGGTGGAATCATCCTGAATTAGGTATTATTTCTCCATACGAGTTTATTCCGATTGCAGAAGAAACACTACAAATTATTTCAATAGGTAAATGGACATTAGAGCAGGCTTGTAAACAAATGAAACGTTGGCACGCACTCGGATATTCACATTTAAAAATAGGTGTAAATTTATCTGCTAAGGAATTTGAACAAGAGGATTTTGTAAAATCTATTTCTTCTACTTTAACAAATACAGGTTTACCAGCAAGCTCTCTTGATCTTGAATTAACAGAGCGAATTGCAATGATGGATGAGCGAGAAACATTGATAAAACTGCGTACACTAAAAAGTTTAGGGATTCACATTTCTATCGACGATTTTGGTACAGGTTATTCTTCGCTAGCCTACTTACCTTTGTATCCAATTGATACGTTAAAAATCCCGAGAGAATTTATTACAATGTCTGAAACATGTGATGATGGAATGGAAATTATTAAAACGATCATCACATTAGCAAATACATTAGGAATGTCTGTCATTGCTGAAGGTGTAGAAACGAAAGAGCACGTAAATTTCCTTCAAAAAAATAAATGTCAGTTTATTCAAGGTTATTATTACAGTAAACCTATCCATATTCATGCATTTACTGAGCTATTAGAAAACGGCATTCACCCATAGTACATAACTAATTAGAACAAATATAGCAAAAAGGAAAGAAGATACCTTCTTTCCTTTTGTTTTTCTATTTACATTTCTATTACTTCACCACTTCATTTATTATATCTATTATTTGATGAATTCCCTCATCATTTGTTTTCTTATATCCATTCATGTTTTGAATATATTTCTCCTTATTTGTATACAACTTATTTACTGCATGTATAAATGTATTCGTACTTACTCTGTCTTGGAGTATAACTTCCGCATATCCTTGCCGTGAAAAATATTCAGCATTTAAAACTTGATCTCCCCTACTGGAACTGTTAGTTAACGGGATAAGCAACATCGGTTTCTTCAAAAATAACAATTCAGAAATAGCAGTAGAACCCGCTCTAGAAACTACAACACTTGCCATATTTAGTATATGCGGCAACTCGTCGCCTATATATTCAAATTGCATATATCCCTCCATGCCAATAGATGGGTCTACCTTCCCTTTACCACATATATGAATAATATTAAAGTTTAATAGTATTGTATCTACACATTCCCTTACCATATCATTTATCCACTTAGCACCCTGACTCCCACCCATAATTAATAATACTGGTTTATCTTGCTGAAATTCACAATATCTTCTTCCTCGTAATACGTTACCCTTCTCAATTTCTTCCCTTACAATTGGTCCTACATAAACCTTCTTCTCATTACTTACATTTTCTCCTGTCTGAGGAAATGTTGTGCATAGCTTTGTAGCAAAAGGTAATGCTATTTTATTGGCAAGCCCTAATGTGCTATCTGGTTCACGTATAATTATAGGCACACGATTTAACCATGCTCCTATAGCTACAGGAACTGAAACAAATCCTCCTGCTGAAAAGATAACGTCAGGCTTTGTTTTCTTAATTAAATTATAACTTTGTAAACAACCGCGTATAATTTTAAAAGGATCTTTAAAATTCTCCCAATCCCAATATCTCCTAAGCTTTCCCGTTGAAACACTATTGTATTTAACATTTTGCACTAATGATTTTTCAATTCCATTTTTGGATCCAATATACTCGACTCTCCAGCCTTTCTCTATAAATTTAGGAATTAATACAATATTAATCATAACGTGTCCGGCTGTACCGCCCCCAGTAAAAAGAATCGTTTTGCTCATAACTTATACCCACCTTTATTATTAAAAATCTAGCTTTCTCTTTACCTTTTAAATGTAAATAAACTTATTATTTTTTATATAAATCTTTAACTCCACCTCTATATCTTGTAAAAGATCGTTAATGAGTTCATAAAAATCATTTCCATACTCACTACACTCGTATTGAGCAAAGATTTGAATCACATACCTAGTTTCCGTCTCTAATGCTGACTTTATTTGATTAACCCTTTTTTCTTCTACATACGCTTGATATTTATGTATTGCCTCATACAGACGCAATACATGCGCTTCTTCATCTCTCCAATCCAACGTATCAACAATTGAAAGAAATAGCGTATTTTGATTATCTATTATTTCATAATCATTCATATATTTCTTACACCCTTTTTTGTTTTTCATTGCATGCAGATGTCACTACACTTCGCATACTCAAGTACATCTTTTAATGATTGATGAAATTCAATTTCTGGGATCCAACCTAACCTTTTTATTTCCTCTATTGCTAAACTCTCATTTGAGTCGCTCCCACTTTTCCCTGTTTCCTCTATAAAAAAATTTAACTGTGTTAATTCTTTATATTGTTCTAGTACATTTAATAAAGATTGTTTTACTCCTGATCCGATATTATATTGTTTTCCATTTATTCCATCTCGTAATAACACATGATACGCTTTAATCGCATCACGTACATCTAGAAAATCTCTACTATCTTTCAAACTGTTTACTTCAATAATGGCTTTACTTCTACCTGATTCTATATCTATCATTTTCTTTGCGAGAATCGAACAAATGCCATTCGATTCCCCTGGACCAATTAAGTTTGAGGGCTTTGCAATGATAATATTTGAATCCATTAATCCTCCCCAAGCCTCTGCAATAATGACTTGCATCGTTTTACTTAAACTATATGGATTTGAAATTTTTATTTCGTTCATACTATCTGCTTGCAAAGCAGATCCTATAACTAATGTTCTACAATGCGAGGCTTCTTGCTTAATTGCTTCTAATAAATATAACGTTCCTATTACATTAATCTCTATATACTCAAGAGCAGCTGTCCAAGATTCTATAACCGAATTCCTTCCTGCTAAATGCAATACGTAGTCTGGCTTTATTTGTTTCATTACCTTCATTACTTCGCTCTTATTAGTTAAATTACACGTAATACCATTTCTAATTTTTTCTCTATGTGCACGATTTTGAAACATAGGAATTACATGAAAGCCCTGCTCTAAAAAATAGTGGCAAGCATGGCGTCCTGTGAAACCATTTGCACCAGTTATTAAAAGGCTCGCATTTTTTTTCATCGCAAAAACCCTCCTTTTAATAGCATTTGTTTCACCTCATGTTTTGCAAGCAAGTCTTGTTGAGAACTAAAACTCTTCACATCCACTAGCGGATAGCTAGAATAATATTCTTGAGGTCCTTCGATAGGAATCGTCGGTAGTACCACAAAATAATTTTGATCAAAACTTATACTTGTTTTACTCTCTACCTCAGATAGAAGCATTTCACTTAATTTTTCACCCGGTCTTATCCCTACCTCTTTCACCTTAATATTTTCTTTTTTTGAATCTTCAATTAATATTTCTGCTAAATCTGTTATTTTACATGCCGGCATTTTCATAACAAAGATTTCCCCGCCTCTACCTTGATATACTGCTTTAAATAACAATCCAACAGCATCTTCAACTGTTAAGAAAAATCTAGTCATATTCGCATCGGTAATCCCTACTTGTGAAGATCTTTTAATTTGTTGTTTAAAAAGTGGTACTACACTTCCACTCGTTCCTAAAACATTTCCACCACGAACACAAATGAATTTTGTTTTCTTCGTTTGTATATTCGCATGAACCATTAATTTTTCACCAATTGCTTTTGTCATCCCATACGTATTTGATGGATCGGCTGCTTTATCCGTTGAAACATATATAACTTTTTCAACTTGCATCTGTATAGAGGCTTCAATTACATTTTGCGTACCATGTATATTGGTTTTTATAGCTTCATAAGGATAATACTCACATACTGGAACATGTTTTAAAGCTGCAAGATGGAACACATAATGTACACCTTGGCAAGCATAGACTAGTTGATCTTTATCACGAATATCTCCAATAATAAATTTTAACCTATCATCATTTATATACTTTTGCTGCATTTCAAACTGAACCGTTTCATTTCTTGAAAAAATTCTAATTTCTTTCGGTGATTTTTCTAATAGTTGTTTTATAAGTTCATGCCCCCACGAACCTGTCCCACCAGTAATTAAAATTATTTTATTTAACATTCTTTTTCCTCCTACGAAACATCTCAATTTAAATAATATTTATTGAATTATTTTCAATTGATTCAAATCATAATCGTCGTTTGTTACATTTAATTGACAAAATAAAAAAACAGAAACTATTAAACATAGTTTCTGTTTTTCATTTCACCTCACAACAGTAAGATTTTTTATACTGTTTGCATGATAAATAAATTCCTTGTAAAAAAACACCGCTCATTTATTTCTTATACTCGTAATAAAATAAATAGAATGATTCATAGCCAATAATCATGTTTAAATTTATGAAAAAGGGAGGTAACGGAATGGACCGAAGCAATTCAAATCATACATATAACGGACCTTCCAAAGCACTGCCTCTCTCCCTATTCGACGTAAAAAATGAATTAAAACAAAAAAGCAAGCTTATTCCTTCTGACACCATGTATAAATTAACGAAAGAAGAACAACTCATCATCAACAAAATAAAAATACAAACAGAGCAGCTAAATAAAAATAATGTTACAAGAACACGCGCATACTACCAATTTTACATTCAATATCCAGAAATACATTGGGCACTGCTTGGACATATGGTATCACGTAACGGCGGTTGGAATATGACTGATTTAAAGGGGGATTTATATACGAGAATTTTATCAGAGAAAGATCAATTCATATTTTTTTCTTTTTTAGAAAGAGGGAATTGGCTTATTTTCCAAGATGTATACCCTCAATTTTTACTTTACGAACAAAGTGTAAAGAGATCACAAAAGTTATTTCACCTTCTTTCTCACCTAAATGTTTCTACATTTATGGAAACGATGTGGAACCATTTTTGGAAAACAGGTAACAAAAAAACTTTAGCGATTGCAACTATTATTAATGAACAAAACTACTTAGAAAAAAGAGTGATTCAAAATGTACAATTTAAAAAGACTGTACTAAATAGTATTGGATTTAAACTCTTTGATTTCTTTCAGTTTAATCATATTCTTTTCCCATTCTACGAAAATGATAAGAAACAAAAAGTATTACTATTTGGTGATACAATGAAACATTTCACTTCCTTACATGAACGGATATTAATCGGAAAAAGATTGTACTCATTATTATTTCGAGATACACATGTTTTATCTCAAATAATAAGCTGGGCTCAACACCATCCACATACAGGATCAAGGAAAGATTACTGGCCCCATTTATTTTCAAGTGTAAATGAATCTTTTTCCCGTGAGTTTTATAAGCGCCGAATAAAGAAATGCCAGTTACGAAATGGCGCTTATCGCATATACAGCCCTGCACTCATCTATGCATGGCGAGATATGAAGCATGAAGAAGTTGACAGTGAAGATTGGTTTACCGATTGGCAAGTTGTAAATTACTTAGTTGATAAGGAGGAAAATATAAATGGACAAATTACAGAAGACTACTGCAAAACACTCGAAAAAATTGAACTCGCCATTCTCGCAAAGAAAAATGTCCTCCTCCGAGAAGAAGAATGAGTTTCTAGCATTAGTAGTTACAATCTTTCTCTCTTCTATTATTGGAACTTGCTTAGATGCCTTTTTTGTTCATAAACAAATATATTCCTTTCCGGCTAGGCCCTTCTCATCCACATTTTCGGTTAATATAGCTTTTACATTGTTCGTACTGCCGATTTTAACAGTTATCTTTATACACATTTCAAAAAAATTATCTAAAGTTTCTAGAATTTTATTTATTATTTCAATCGGTATTTGTGCTAGCCTTTTTGAACAGGTTGCTGAAAGTTTAGGTTTATTTGTACATAGCGCGAATTGGAACCATACATATTCTTTATTTGGTTATATGATTTTTCATTCTTTTATTTGGAACGTATATAATTGGATAAAAAAATAAAGAGACCATTATAGGTCCCTTCTTAAGCATACTCTTCCGTTATTGCTACTGGTGCCAATGTTTGAAGGCTTTTAGAGCTTAAACGATAGGCAACGACTTTCTTCTTATATTGCTTAATGACATCAACATGTTCCTCATAGCTATATAGAGAAAATCTAATCTCTTTATTCCCTTTCTTCGTATCAATGACTATTGGTGTCCCTTCTCCTTGCGGCGGGAAATAATGTTTATCTAAAAACAAAGCCTCATTAAATTCATGAATAACTTGTAGTTTCATTTCTCCCTCTATATTTTTTCCATCTATCGATATAGAAGTATTTTCCGCCTCAAGCTTTTGATGCAATTCAAATCTACTAATAATTGATTCTACAACAGAAGTGGGCATACTAGAAACTAGCACTTTAAGAGCGCCAAAAATAAATAATGTAACTATAAACCATGTTGTCATTTTCATCATCTCCATTACATTTTAAAATATAAATTTCGTTCCATACGGTATGAATATACTAATGAGTATTCCAGTTACAATCATCGTCACCGAACCGATTGTCGCCTCTTTCTCGCCTTCCTTCACGAGACGGCTCACACCGATAATATGTGATGCACAGCCCATTCCAACTCCTTTTCCAATCGTACTTGTTATACTGAAAAACTTAAGTACTGTTGGTCCGATCATAGCGCCTGTTATTCCTGCAACAACTACAAAACTAGAAGTCATAGATGGAATACCACCAATTTGATCCGCTAATGATAGGGCAATAGGCATCGTTGCTAACTGTGGTAAAGTAGTTAATATAAGTTCCTTATCTATATTTAAAATTCCGCCAATCACTACATTCATACTCGTTACAGCCACTATACCTATCACTACTCCAATAAGTATCGATAAAAAATTTTTCATAAGTATCTTTCGCTCTTTAAATAGAGGTATGGCTAATGCTACAATTGCAGGGCTCAATAAGCTTGAAAGAATGTCTCCTCCATTTTCCCTATACTCATGATGAGAAATACCAAAAATGAAAAATAAACAAATCATAATTGCCGTAACTGTTAACACCGGTAACGTAAATGCAAACGTAAATTTTTCATATAGCTTTGTCGCCAAGAAATAAATTGCTACAGTAATAATAATTAAGACCATTTGAATCGTGCACCTTGTCGATTTTATTTTTTTGTTGTTATTAATAATTGACTTATATACCCTGAAACAATCAAAGTTACTACAGTACTTGCAACTACTAAAAGGAATATAATACTCCCCTTACTGAAAAGAAAAGACCCGTATTCCATCAGCCCTGTTGTCGAAGGGATTAAAAATAACGGTAAAAATACGATTAACTTTTCCGCACCTAACTCAAACCATTTTAACGGTAAAATGCGAGTGGAAAGGAGCAGGAACAGCATTAACATCCCTATTAAACTTCCTGGCATTGATAGATGGAATACTCCTTGAATCCACGTACCCACTAGGCTAAATACATATAGCACGCCTACTTGAAGTAAAAGCGTCACGTACTTCATTTCTTTCCCTCATTTCACTATCACACATCCATATTATGAAATCTCATGTAGCGTGTCGGCAAACCGTTTAATTCCAAGTTGAATTTGTTCTATATTCGCTCTACCAAACGTAAATCGTATATATTCATTTTTCGAACCTAAAACACTGCCCGGAACAAATGCGACACCATTCCGTATAGATTCACCTAATAAGTGATATTCATCAAACTTTCCTTTCACTTTACACCATACATGTATTCCACCCTCTGGCACGAAACATTCAACTCGGTCTCCCAATGTTCCTTCAAGCTCTGCAATTAATTCATCTCTTCTTTGCTTCAATTGTCCACGAAGTATCGTAATATGTGTATGAAAATCCTTTGATTCTAAAAATTGATTTGCTACCCACTGCGTAAATACACTATGGCCAAAATCAACTTGTTGCTTTGCATCTGCTAAACGCTCAATTACACGTGTAGGACCAATTATCCATCCAATACGTAATCCTGATGCAACAATTTTTGATAATGAACTTATATAAAGAACATTTCCATTTTGGTCCATTGATTTTAATGTCGGGTTCACTTCTCCATTAAAAGAAATTAAACTATACGGATCATCTTCTACAATTGGTATACCGAACTCAGAAGACAGTTCTAAAATTTTTTTACGTCTCGCTAATGAAAGCACAGTACCTGTTGGATTTTGATAATCTGGATTCAAAAATACCATACGAATGCGATGCTTTTTGTGCAAATCTATTAAGTCATCTGGATTCATTCCATGCTCATCAACAGGTAAATGAAATATGTTTAAACCGGCCGATTTAAACATTGGAAGCGAAAAACAATATGACGGATCTTCAATCGCAATTGCATCGCCAGGTTTTAATAAACATTGAACGATAAGATTAAGCGCCTGTTGTGCTCCTGACGTAATAAGAATAGAGCTTGAATCTGCTTCAATTTGTTTATATTGCTGAACATGTGCTGCAATTGTTTTTCTCAACATCTCATTTCCAAGTGGATGGTCATAGCCGAGGTTTTCCATAAATGTTTTCTCCGACAAAATTGTTCGAAATCTATCACTTGGAATTAATTCTGGTGACAGTTCACCACTTGCTAAATTAATTAAATCATCTTTTTGTGTTTCCGTTCGAATTTGTTGAACGAGTGGTACGTTAGGTAAGAACGATCCATCCTCCACGTACCTACCCCAGTTCGGTATTCGTTTATGTGAGACACCCCATATATCTGTATTGACCCGTGTTCCGCTTCCCTTTTGTCGTTCTACTACTCCAAGTGATTTTAATTCTTCATACGCAGCTACTATTGTACTCCGGTTCACCTGTAATTTCTTTGCTAACATACGCTCAGAAGGTAACTTACTATCAGAAGGAAATTCGCCTGAAGAAATGCCTCTTTCAATATAATCCGCAATTTGTTTATATACAGGTGTCTTATCTGCACGATTTGGTTTCCATTCCATATAGTTGCCCCCTCTCAAAACTAACTATATTTTACTCACTAATAACAGTATTGACTGTAATAATAGTATTAATTAATTACATGATTTAAAAATCTTTCTACTGTCATATTAAAGCTACTTGGCTTTTCTAAATAAGGTAAGTGTCCACTATTTTTAAACTCAATAAAAGTTGTATTTTTCAAACGGCTTTCAAACTCTCTTACATATTTCTCGGGGACAAAATCATCATTTTCCCCTCTTATAATTAAAGCGGAACATGTAATATTCGAAAGAAATGGTCTTTGATCATAATCTACTAATTCAGCAAATAATCTTTGAATATGCACCGGATTAATAAACTGTAAAGATTGATAAAATCCCCTGACAATTACTTCATTATTCGCTACTCCCATCGCCTTCAACAATGTATCCGCCCATTTTTTCCCGTTATCATGTAAGCTAAGCAAATCATATACTTCAAGCCGCTTCTTTCGATCCTCAGGCTCCAAATAGGGAAATGCATTTACAATAATTAAGCTAGAAACACATTCTGGATATTGGATAGCAAAATCAACACCTACTCTAGCCCCTTTTGAAAGTCCACAAATGACTACTTTTTGTAACTTTAAATAATTGCATAACTCATACAAAACATTTACATATTCTTTAAAGTTAATTTCTAGCCCTCCAGATTTTCCATTTCCTGGTAAATCAAGTGAGATCACTGTCCATTTTCCCTTAAAATATTGCCTTTGATATAACCAATTATTTGCGTTTCCTCCAAGCCCATGTAAAAACAATATGACTGGACCTGATCCTTCTATATTATAAAAAACCTTTCGATTCTTATATACAAAATACATATTCATCACCTTCAGCTGTAGCATCACTTATTTTTATCTTTGAATGAATATATCCAAAACGGTTCTCTTTCTAACCACTCGACTGTTTCCGGTACACCATCTTCATACTCTCTTTTTAGTTCTGTTACTTTAGTCGTAAACTGTGATGCATGTGCTTGCAATGCTTCTAGCTTTTTTGGAACATATTCTTTCACTTCATTTTTAAAATGTGGCGGACCTATTTCCACTTCATGATTATTTGAAAAAGCTACCGCATAAAACGTTGGTCTTTTATTTTCCTGAATAGTAGCTAAAGCCGCAGCCACCGCTTCTCCTGTTGCATCATGATCTGGATGAACTGCATATCCCGGATAAAAAGAAATGACCAATGAAGGATTCAATTCTTCTACACATTTTTGTATTACACGTCTTAACTCTCCAGGAATTTCAAATTCAAGGGTCTTATCACGATATCCCATCATACGTAAATCTTTAATACCTAAAATATTTGTAGCCCTCTTTAGTTCTTTCTCTCTTATAGCATATAATGATTCACGTGTTGCAAAAGGAGGATTTCCCATCGCTCTCCCCATTTCACCTAACGTTAAGCAAACATAAGTTAGAGGAACATTCCGCTGAACATAAGCTAAAATTGTACCCGCCACGCAATATGACTCATCATCTGGATGCGGAAAAACAATTAAAACGTGACGTTCATTTTTTATCAAAATCATCTTCCTCCATCATACACAATATTAACCTTTTTCTTTAAAAACTATTAAATCACTACTGCATACCACGTTACTCCAACAAGTAGTACGAAAAGAAGGATAATATAAATAGTTGATAAGTTTTTCACATTTCTCTTTGTAGACTTTCCGTAATTCTCCTCCACGTTTCTTGCAACTAGTACAGTCCCAAATAGCGATACAATTACAATAATAACGACTAGTGAAATTGCAAAACTCATTGTCTTTTCACCTCTCTAAGACCCATCTATTTTAATTAAAGAACTTACATAAAAACCTTCCTCTTTAAAACGTTGATAACATACTACCTTTCTTCTCTTATCATAATAGATGTTTGTAAAAAGCGGACCAACCACTTTCGTGTTTTTTTACTCATCCACTTTAAAAATAAAAAGAAGCGATATATTTTATCGCTTCTCACTCTCATCATCTTTATTCTTTTATTAATGACTTATTCGCTCTTATAACTTCTTGATACAATAATGGTGACCACTTTTCATTTATGTAGTCTTGAATTACCCAGCCTACTCTCGCAGGATTCTTTTGTTTTATATGGTTTGCAATTTCAGGATTTATATAAGAGGCATAGTAATATGGACTATTCCATGCTGTACCACCAGAAGACAAGCTTGTAAAATTTATATATAGATGATTTAAATCCTCACTATTGTTCATCGTTTCATTCATTGTATCTTTAATAGATTTTACTTTCTCATCATAACTCACTTTATATTTATCTTGTACTGTTACATTTACATTTTGATTTACAGTTGTGGTAAACGTCTCATTATCCGGCCAATAAAAATTATTATATCCTCCAGATTCATTACTACCACTATATCTTTTTAGTAGTACAATTTTCCCACGAGCATCTCCAAGTTTTATATTTCCTTCTGTTTTTAAAAAGATAGGATCAACAAAATAATTTTTTTCAAACGTACTACTAAATGAATCTTCTGCCCCTTTCATATCCTCATACTCTTTTTTTAAGGACATAATAATCGTTTCACTCGGATTATCTCTTAAAAATTGTTTCGCTTCGTTTATGAATTCATGCAGTGTTACATAAATATATAATGGCCCATGATGAAGAACTATCGTATTATCATCTGTTAAACGTCCTCTTATATCAAAAATGCGAGCTCCATGGTCCATTTGATAGCGAAAATCATATTCTTGCGTCATTCCCCATACTTGCTTAATCGGATTTTGCAACTTGAACGTCCCACTATCGTGTGTTCCTGGAATTGAAATTCGTGCTAACGGGATATTATCAGGTATAGGTTGCATCCATTTCGACCAATTTTCAAGCTCATTAACAGAGCTAGCTGCAACTACTTGCTTATCATGTAAAGCAAATACAAATGTGATAAATATTGTACTACATATGAATAATTTCAAAATTAACTTCTTATTGCTCATTATTATCCCTCTCTTTTTCTGTTTTTATATCAAACTTATTGAATATAATATAAGCTAGTTCAGAAAAAATAAATAACATTTCATCAATATGAAATATTGCATAGAAGTAAAGTTAAAAAATCATTCACATATACTAAATTAGAAAAATTTAAAGGAACTTCATCTGAAGTTCCTTTTACTTATTTTATGTTCAATACGTATGAACCATCTTTATTCTCATATTTATAGACGTATAAATAATATTTACCTGGCTTTGCATTATAAGTTCCTTTAACTACATTGCCTTCATTTTCACCATATGCTACATAGTTATTTAAATCTGATTCATGATGAAGTACCCATGTCATTCCGATATTTTGTTCATTTAGTAAAGAAATATTAATATTTTCCGGCGAGTCAATTTGGACAGTAAATACATCTACTCTATCACTATTATATAGCGTTCCTTTCACCGGTGTATGAAAGTTAACTTTATTTGCCTGTCTAGGCTCATTATTTGGTTCATTTTCTGTTACTTGTAATTCATTCCCACCGTTTGGTTTTCTTTGTTCATAGCCTAAGTTTACTAGTATAGACTTCAAATCTGGTAAAACACCAATTTTATCTGCATATGGATCTTTAGATTTTGTTCCTGTGCTCTGGTTGCTTAATATTGCTCTTAGTTCACTAGGTCTATATGGTTGTCCTAAATTTTCTTTAGCAATGCTTTGTACTAAAGTCGCTGCCCCAGCAATAATTGGCGAAGCACTAGATGTTCCGCTAAAGCTTGAAGTATAAAGATTTACAGCACTTCTACTTTGTTCAGCTGTAGTTGTATCTACATTTTCTCCCCATCCGTACACATCAATACGGCTTCCATAATTCGAAAACCACATACGTTCATGAGGGAAAGATGAAGAGCCAGCGCCTACCATAATTGCACCCGAATCTTTAAAATCTTTACTATTACGATTTAAGACTTGCTTACCTTTTCTATCTTTGAACTGGTCTAAATCATTCCACCCATTTGCTCCAGCCTCTATAATTACAATCCCTTTATCTGTACCAGCACGAATTGCATCAAAGATATCTGGTTGTACTTCAACAGGTAAATATTTATCACCATATCCATCGAAAGATGCTTGAGCCTCTAACAATAAAACATCCCCAGCTTCTAACTGATTTACAGCGCTTAATATTGCATCAGCCGTATTATACTGTCCGTTATCTCTTATTTGAGAGATAACCTTTGCTTTCGCTTTTGGCGCAATCCCAATATTCCCGACTTCATTGTCCTCAGAGGATACAATTCCTAGTACAGACGTCCCATGACCGACATGCTGATCTATATTTCTTCCAGACATTAATTCAATATTTTGATGTAATAAATCCTCATGATTTAATAGCCATCCGTATTCCATATCAACAAAAGTGATACCATTTCCATTACCGCCTTGAATTTCCCAGGCGAAAGGCGCATTAATACCGTATGGGGCCGCTTCAAGATAACCTTGCTTTTTAAATCTAGGATTGTTACTAGGATTAAGAGCTACACTTGATGATTGCACTTCAGGTGGCATTATTTTCTCTTTTCTCTTCATATATGCATCTTCTATTAAAGAAGATGCCTTTAACTTATCTACTATTTCTTCTTCATACCCACTATTTTGATTTTGAAGAATATAGTAGTTTAATAAACTTGTAGATACATGATTAGGTGCTTTCACTTCAAGGTTTTGTATTTGTTCCGGGCTTACAGATGTGAATAAACGAGTAAATGTTACATCTGGATATTCTGTCAAAAGATCTTTTATTACTTTATCATTCGTTTGAGATTGTATTTGTTTTTCAATACCATCTTCATATGGCAAATCCAAATCCGCTTTAAATTTTACAATGATTTGCTTATCTGTTTCTTGTTCTATCCCTGATTTAATCTGCTGTTCTATAGAATCAGCATGTACACTATTGATAGTACCTCCTGTTCCTAAAAGTGCTGTAATGATTACAGTTGACGCACACATTTTTTGAAATATTTTCATTCCATTAATCCTCCTATTAATAATTAATTATTATATTAATCTATAATGATTTTATTTCTATAACGTATTCCCTTTCTACTAAATAGATTATAGTAATCAGAAATATGAACTTCAATGTATTTTCATATGCAATATTTCATATTCGGACTCTACACTACACGAATATGAAACTTATAGTGATTATTTATTCTATATGTGCTAATATACTTACATTAATATATTACGCATATATACATTTCAAACTACATTACTTAATAGTTTCACCTTAATTTTTTCTTAGGAGGATTTACAATGAAATTACTAAAACTAAAACATATAATCCCTTTATCTGCAGCTGCAATTACATTCGTATGTAGTCAAAGCACAGCTGAAGCTTCTACCATTCATACAGTAAAAAAGAACGATACACTTTGGGGCATTAGTAAACAATACGGAGTTTCAATACAATCCATTAAACAGGCTAATAATAAAGGAAACGATCAAACCTTTATTGGCGAACAGTTACATATTCCAGGGTCCGTGAAATCAAATGAAATCACTGTTCCTCAAAACGCCAAGCCAGCGAACATTTCTGGACAAATTATTTATCAAGTACAACCGGGAGATTCATTAGAAACGATAGCAAGGCGTTACAATGTCACTGTCCAATCTATAAAACAAATAAACAATACAGTCGGAAACAAGCTTTATACAGGACAACATTTAAAAATCAACTCAAGCATTTCACAAAAAGAAAAAGACTTAATGGCACGCTTAGTCACTGCTGAAGCAGGTGGCGAATCGTATAAAGGAAAAGTAGCAGTAGCGAAAGTTATACTAAATCGTGTAAATGCAAAAGGTTTTCCAAATACAATAACAGGCGTTATTTATGAACCTATTAAATACGGATATGCATTTACTCCTGTTACAGATGGAAGAATTAATCAGCCTGCAAGCGCAGAAGCAAAAATGGCTGTAGAAGAGGCTATCTCCACAAATGGAGTACATTCTGACTGGCTTTATTTCTACAATCCAAAAACATCAACAGACAAGTGGATTACGACACGTCAAACAGTAGCAGTAATTGGTAACCATGTGTTTGCTAAATAAGATTTAAAATCATTAACAGACCTCTTCACTTAAAAGGTCTGTTTTTTTCTATGTAAGATGTTATTAATCATATGACATAGTTATTTTTCAAACTATTTTTTCTTTCAAATAAAAATTTTTGTATTTACTCCACCACTCGTAGAAATTAATAAAGCATCAAGTTCAAAAACTCCCACTTTATTAATAAAAACTATTTCTTAACTTCATAAAATTGTTATACACTAGAAAAATAAAAAACAAACTATTCGTTAGCAGGTGGAAGAATATGTATGATGTTACGATTATCGGCGCTGGAGTAAGTAGCATTTTTATGGCTTATTCACTAGCTAAAAGTAACAAAAAAGTTTTAATTCTTGATAAAGGTAAAGCGCTAGAAGATCGCCATTGTCCTTTAGACGAAGGAAAAGTGTGTAATTGTACTACATGTGATAAATATTTCGGGTTTGGTGGTTTAGGCAAATCTGAAGGGAAATTTAATTATACAAACGGATTTGGCGGAGAACTTGAGAAAAAAGTCGGTAAAGAGGGTTTTATACAACTCATGGCTGAAGTAGATGAAATTCTATGTCAGTTTGGTGGAAGTTCGGTTTCAAAATATTCTACTGAAAATTCAAGTCTCACTAAGAGAGCTGAAGCGTGTGGTTTACAAATGCTAACAACAGAAGTAAGACATCTTGGTACTACACTTTCCAGTAACATTTTTCAGCAGCTCTATGAATTTTTACTGACGAAAATAAAGATCCAATTTCATATAGATGTACAACATATTCTGAAACAGGAAGATCATTTTACAATAGAGACAAATCAAGGAACAGTTCAAACTAAGCAACTAGTATTAGCAACTGGGCGCTCTGGAGCCGATTGGTTAGAAGAAATGTGCAGTTCCCTAAATATTTCTCAGGAGCAAACACGTGTAGATTTAGGAATTAGAGTAGAAATGAAAGAACATCAATTACGCTCTATATTAAAAGATACTTTTGAAACAAAACTTTCTTATCAAGGTGAGCATTTCATAGCAACTACTTACTGTATGAATCCAAAAGGACGCATCATTCGAAAGTACGAAGAAGGTTTAGTTATGCCTGACGGTCAAAATTTTCGAGAGCAAGGAACTGGCACTTCTAACTTAAATTTCACTTTATTTATTCCTCGCTATTTTCCAACTCTCAAAGAAGCAAATGTATACGCAAGTTCAATTATTCAAGGCATTAACCAAGGACGAGATCGGATTGTTATACAGCGCTTAGAGGACTTACTAAAGAAACAACCTACGGTGGAAAACAGCATGGAACATAATCGTATACAACCTACACTACAGGGAGATTATGGAGATTTGAATCAAGAAATTCCTCAATTATATATTGAAGGGCTAAAAGAATTTTTATTACGTTTAGAACAATTTATACAAGAGCCTATCGATCAACATACTTTACTATATGGAATTGATGGAAAGTTCTATGCTCCTACGATAAAAATTAATAATCATTTTGAAACTAGTGTACATGGGCTATTTTTAATTGGAGATTGTTCAGGCGTTACGCATTCATTATCTCAAGCAGCTGCAAGTGGTCTGTATGTTGGAAAGTACTTATCTGACATTTAATTTTTATCATTAAGATGTCAATCAAATATTTTCAATTTCAAAACACTTTACTTATATAGTAAAAGTATATTAATAAGTCCCCTACCCTTCACGGCTAATGATTAACAGACAAAAGATTTCGATTTTACAAAATACATATGTAATATAACTGTATATTTAAAACGGTTGACATTCAATTCTAATAAATTGAATGTCAACCGTTTTAAAAGTCTCTATCCATTTTCACTTTTATTTGTTCGATATTTTGTAACATCATCATAGTGTTTAATATGGTAGGATGTCTATAAGTCAATTTCACTACAACTATGACTTGTTCTGCCCGTTTCTCAAAAAGAGTTATATTTATGCTACTACGCTTTAAAAAACCCCATTATATATATGAATACTTCAAATTATTCCCTTTAGAAAACAAAATCTAAATGGTTCATCACACTCTAATAGTTATAAAAACATAATATATAACTTTAGTTAAATAAATTATATAAAGAAGGTGTAAAAATGAAGAACAAAATAAATTTACAAATACAAAATATAAGTTTTGTTATAATAATGGGTTTAGCAGTATGGTTAAAAACATATCTTATTACGCGATTCAGTTTTGATTTAAAAATCGAGTCTTCGACGCAAGAGCTCATTTTGTTTATTAGCCCTCTAGCCGCATCATTAGCATTTGTTGGATTAGCATTATTTGCAACTGGTGAAAAGCGAAATTATATAGCGCTCTGTATTAATTTCTTATTAACAATCGTGCTTGTTGGAAATGTAATGTTCTATGATTTTTATAATGATTTCGTTACATTACCAGTACTTGGACAAACCTCAAACTTTGGCCAATTAGGCGGCAGTATTATAGAAATATTAAACTACAAAATTATACTCGCATTCGTAGACATTGTTTTCTTCTTTATTTTATTAAAAAAGAAATCATTGGTCTTTAAAACAGAACGTGTAACTCATTCTACGCGCTTGTTATACTTTCTTTTAACGATTGGTGTATTCTTTGCGAATCTACATCTTGCAGAAAAAGAGCGCCCTGAATTATTAACAAGATCATTCGACCGAGTCATGCTTGTCAAAAATTTAGGCTTATATACTCACCAAGTATATGACTTAACACTGCAAGTAAAAGCTGGGTCACAAAAAGCACTTGCTGATAGTAGTAAATTACAAGAAACTGAAAACTACGTAAAAGCAAATCAAAGCGAGCCAAACCCTAATATGTTTGGTGCAGCGAAAGGAAAAAACGTAATTGTCGTCACTCTTGAATCCTTGCAGACCTTCTTAATAGGCGCATCAGTGAACGGGCAAGAAGTTACACCATTCCTAAATGAATTCATAAATGAAAGTTATTACTTTGATAACTTTTTCCATCAAACTGGTCAAGGGAAAACATCTGATTCTGAATTTCTAATCGATACGTCGTTGTATCCATTAAATCGAGGAGCTGTATTCTTTACACACGGTAACAATGATTATACTGCAACTCCAGAAATTTTACGTCAGCAAGGTTATTTCACTTCTGTATTTCATGCGAATAACGCAACATTTTGGAATCGTAATATTATGTACTCCACTCTTGGTTATGACCGTTACTATAATGAACTTGATTACAAAATCACGCCAGAAACAAATTTAAATTGGGGATTAAAAGATATCGAATACTTTGATCAATCAGTAGATATATTAAAAACTGTTAATCAACCATTCTATGCTCGTTTCCTTACTTTAACAAACCATTATCCATTTACGTATGATGAAGATACAAAATTCATTGAACCATACAACTCTGGTAATGGCGTATTTGATCGTTACATCGTAACAGCACGTTACTTAGACGAATCCATTAAAAAATTTATTGAACGTCTAAAGGCCGAGGGGCTTTACGATAATTCTATTATTGTGTTATACGGTGCTCATTATGGCATTTCCGAAAAACATAATCGTGCAATGGCACAGTTTTTAGAAAAAGATCAAATAACAGAATTTGATACTTTAAATTTACAACGTACACCTTTATATATTCATATTCCTGGACAAACAGAAGGTCAAACTATTTCAAAGCCTACGGGACAAATCGATATGAAACCTACTATTCTAAATTTATTAGGTGTTGATTCTACGAATGATATCCGTTTTGGCCATGATATGTTTTCAGATGAATATACTGGCTTTGTTGTTTTACGTGATGGTAGCTTCGTTACAGATAAGTATGCATACAAAAACAACACTTTCTACGACCGTATAACAGGTGAAATTGTAGATTTACCAAAAAAAGAAGCTCAAGCCCTCATTAAACGTGCACAAAATGAATTACGAATGTCTGACAAAATTATTGAAGGCGATTTATTACGTTTCTCAGAAAGTAATAAAATTAAAACTGGCGAAGTACAAACTAAAATTAAAGAAACAGAAAAATAATCTATATGAAAAAGGAGCAACTTATTACAGTTGCTCCTTTTTACTTTCTTATAACACATCAGATTTTTTATTCTACGCTTGTTTCTAAAACTACATCCGCAAAAGTATTATCATCACCTATATTTAAAATCACTTCACATTGACGCAATCTCAATTCAAAGAGCATGATAGAATCGTGATAGATTTCAGGATTTGATTTCATCTTATGTAATATCTCTTGTTTTTCTTGTATTTCTAAATGCGTGTTTTCTACAGCTTGCTTTAAGGAGTTAAATGGATTCCTAAAGAATATATTAATATCTCGCTCTTGTGTGTTTTCAAACAGCTCAAATTGCAAGAAAAATTTCTTCATAATAGAAGCCGTTACTTCAGTATAATCTTCATTTTCTACATACTGTTTGTATTTGTTATATAGCATAGATTTATTTTTAGGAAGAACTCCAAATAATTTACCAGCACTTTTCAGTAAAAATTGTGCTGGCGTAAATCGACGTAAAATATTTACTTCATCCATTTGTATTCTAGTCGTCATCCTGTCAGTATCTCTGCGCCAGTCATCAAGTACTTTAAAGTCACATTCTAACTGTATTCTATTTTCTCCAAATAGTGAATTAAGCCCTTCACTAAGTTCTTCTAAATATGTTTGACTTTGAAGAAGCTCATTATTAGAAGTTGCAATCCAATTTTGCATAGAAAGAGCCAGATTAGGTAACACAGTTTGTTCTAAATATTTATGCACTCTTTCATTCATTGCTTTATTTAGTTCCGTATCCATGTGCCCGAAATCACTTTCTTCACTAATTAAATTAGAACAGCTCTTTAATATCTTCGGAATATTTTCAGTAAGATCATTTGTAATTTCAGTCTTCATTGAACGATACGATTGTGTAATGAAATGAATTTTTTCCCTCTCAAATGTAGTAAGGTTATTAATGCTACCGTTTAGTTTCACTAGCATATCTTCATTCCAATTAATAGCATCCACCAGATTATTTTCTTTCTCAACACGTTTATCCAAAAGATATGTAATTGTTTTTCGAATGAAAAATAATAACTTTTCAGTACGTTCTGCATCGATATTTTTATGATTAAAGTTAAAATGAATAAACTCAGTTAAATCATTTAATTGTTGACTACTTGTATATAACGAGGAATAAGGGAAAATTCTCGCATACGGGAAATATGTGTTTATTCTCGTTGCCGTATCATGTAATACCCTTTTCACTTCTGCTTCACTGTAAATGTTATCGATTTTATTTAATAAGAAATGAATTTGTAAATTTGGCGTATGCTCTTGAATACTTAATAGAATGTCACGTTCTTTATCAGTAAAAGGTGAATCCGCATTCAATACGAACAGTAATTCGTCTACAGAATTTAAATATTCGAATATCTCATCTCTAGTGTCGTTATTCCTATTAAAGCCAGGTGTCACTACAAATGTAAGTTTATTTTCATTTAAAAATCTACATGGTAATTTAAATTCAACACACGCTCTATCTCTATATGTTTGATAGTGCTGAGACATCATATTATGGTAATCAGAGACATCTTCCGTTGTTGTAATTGCTGAGTCTGTTATAGCGTTTATTTCTATATGAGCATCATTTTTTAAAACTACTACATTTGAAATTGATTTTTCTAATATATTTTCTCCTAATATAGAGTTAATAAATGTAGTTTTTCCGTTCCCTGAAGTTCCCGTTACTAAAATACGATTTGTTCTTAAATCTGCGAGCTCGTCAACTAACCATTTAAATCGGTGACCTATTTCTATATTCTGCTTTTGTGCCCACTGTGTAATAGATTCAAAAAGGTGTAAGCTGTACTCTAAGCCATTTACATGATTAATAGAATGTGACAGTAAGTTTTCCGCATGTTCTATATTTGCTGAATCTATTTTGGAAGGGAAAATCTCATCCCATGCCAATACAGCTGCAGATGGAAATACAGCATAAGATGGATTGACTACCTTTAACCAATTTGCTAACAGATTTGGAATGATATCGTTTAATTGTCTAAGCGTATATTGACCTTGAATTAATGCAAAGTACGTTTCTTCGTAAAGAGCAGAAACTTTGTTCCATATATCGGACGAATGTATTTCAATATGTAAGAAAAATTTATTTATTGTGTTAAGCCACAATAAGTAATTTTTTTCATTTTTATAACTGTTCCAGAGTGATGAAACCATTTGCGTAAATTGTACTTGATCTACATTATTTAATGTAGCTAATGCATCATAAAAATAGTCTGGTGAAATATGTTTAGTAAACCCTTTATCGATATATCCTTTTAACACCTCAAACCAAGGATACGATTCTATGCGAATTAACTCATTCACAGCAAGCTCTACTGCACTATCAAAATCTTGCTGTTCCTCATAAAAGGAACGGGCAATTTTTGTGACATTCGGATAATCAGGATTTAAAGAAACTGCTTCTTTAATAACACCGAAAGCTGAGTCAAAATTATTTTGCTCAATGTAAAGAGAAAGTAATTGTAGTCTAATTTCGGTCATCAATATTTTATTATCAGTAGTAATAGAAGTATAAATATTTTCAGCAAATGATAACTGATTCAGTTCGAAATAAGCATCCGCAATATTTTTTTGTGCCCATGGTGCTAATTCATTACTAACCTTCTCCCATTTAAAAATAGCTGCTTCAAAATCTTGATGACGATAATAAAATTCACCTTGTGCAAAACGAATATAAGACCCATCAGAAATCTCATTTTTTTCTTCGTTTACATAAGCTTGTCCAAGTACGTCAAGAGTTGGTTTTGTTTCATTCTCCATTAGGAATGTTTCATAATACATCTTTTTTATTAATTGTTTTTCTAATCTCATCTTTTCCCCCACTATATCTTGAAAATACATTTTTAAGATATGTCAATACTTTTTGTATGTATGCTTTTTATCTTAACAAAGAATATCTTTTGGAAAATTTCATTTTCCTTTCATTTTTCAAGTTAGATTGAATTTTTATGAGAAAAGTTTCAGTTTTTTTTCAATTCCCTTTCAGTTATGAAACAGCATTAAATGTTCCTAATAACCTAATAACACTATAATATTCCACATTATATTATCAGGAAAACCCCATATAAACCATATTATAAAAACAATCTATATTGAATTTATATACATAATTCACTGTGCTGTCAAACAAAAAAACAACAATAGGAGCCAACAGCTATTCATACCATTTCTTTCTCAAATTGTTTTCCTTTAAAATGTTTCAGTAGTTATGTAATTAAATTCCATTAACCTATATAAATAACTAGTCCAAAAAATAACTATATGCATATCATGTTATAGTAAAGAATTTAGGAGATCCTAAAAGGAGGCATTTTCATGTTTGAAGATAAATCTAAAATAAATTACCCATATGAATTTACTGAAACTACAACAGTTCCTCTAAAGAACCCCATTGATAAAAAATTCAAGAACGGCACAGGTACACATAACTTCCCAATTAAGAAGCACTATAAAGAGCAAGTTCTATACACTGAAAAAATTAATAATAATAAAAATAAGTAATTGTATAGACCTTTATAACAATTAGCCAAATAAGAAGCAACATTTGGCCATGCATAGTTATTTAGTTAGTAATGATACAATTCATGCACATTTTAAAAAGTGCTGTATACAGCGCTTTTTTATACATAGATAAATTTAAGCTAACGCAACCAAGAAATAAACTGCAAAATTACTCCACCTTATTCTCGTTTAACTATTAAATCTACATATGAAAAGGGAGCAACAGTAAATGTTGCTCCCTTTTGAAATATAATTTATTCACTCTACATAACCCTCTTAAACATCTTCTCCAACTCATAAGTAGAATGATGCACAAGAATCGGTCTTCCGTGTGGGCATGTGTATGGGTTTGTTGTTGTACGTAATTCTTCCAGTAAGGCAAATATTTGATCGTTCGTTAAATATTGATTCGCTTTAATGGATGCTTTACAGCTCATCATGATGGCTGCTTCTTCACGTAACTTTTTAATATCCACTTTTTTTAGTTTAACAACTTGCTCCATCATTTCATCGATAATTTCTGTTTCTTGTCCTTTCGGGAACCATGTTGGATGCGAGCGGACGATAAAAGATTGATGGCCGAATTGTTCTAAAAATAGCCCGACTTTTTTTAGTTCTTCTAACTGTTCTTCGACACGTAAAAATTCAGTAAGAGATAGATCAATACGGTACGGTACAAGTAACTCTTGTACTTCTTGCGCTACCCTTCCTACTTTATCACGGAAGTATTCATAATTAATACGTTCCTGCGCGGCATGCTGGTCAATCATATATAAGCCTTTATCATTTTGAGCGAAAATATATGTTCCATGCATTTGTCCAATTGGATAAAGTGGTGGTAAGTCATTCCCGTTCATTTCAATCTCTTTTATTTCCCGAACTTCTTCTTCTAATTCCTCTAGTTCAAAATCCTCTTCATTACTGTCCCACGATTTCTCTTCTTGAATTGGTTCTTCGATTATCGGTTTAGTGGATGGTTGCCAACTTTGTTCTTCTCTTATGAGTGACTGTGGTGGTTGCCATTCTTGTTTCGGCGGTTGCCACAGTTGTGGTGGCTGTTTCACAGCCTGCGGTTCTTCTTGTTTTGCATCCATGCCAGTTGGTAAAACAATGTCCGGAATAGATGGTTCTTTCGGCTTCGCATGCTCAAACTGGAACTGTTCTTGCACACTTTCGTCTTTTTCTTTTTTCTTCGTTGTTACGCCTGCATCTGGAATGAGCTGTATTTTTTTAAATGCAGCTTGCAATGTTTCTTCGATCAGCTTTAGCAATTCTTGTTCTTTACTAAAACGAACCTCTAACTTCGCTGGATGTACGTTAACGTCAACTAGCATTGGATCCATTTCAATCGATAAGAAGCCAATTGGATACCGGCCGACTGGCAGTAATGTATGGTATCCTTGCTGAATTGCTTTCATTAGTACAAAGTTTCGAACGTAACGACCATTTACGATCGGTGACATATAATTACGAGATGCTCTCGTTACTTCTGGTAATGTTACATAACCTTTAATTGTAAAGTCTAAAGATTCAGCTTCAATTGGAACAAGCTTCTTCGCAACTTGAATACTGTAAATCGATGCAAGTACTTGTCTTACATCACCGTTACCTGATGTATGAAGCAATTTCTTTTCATTATGAAACAGTTTTAACGATACTTCTGGATGTGACATTGCAATACGATACACGATATCTGTAATATTCCCGAGCTCCGTATGAATGGTTTTCATATATTTAAGACGCGCTGGTGTATTAAAGAATAAGTTTTGTACTGTAATATCTGTTCCTTTTCGGCTCGCAGTCTTCTCTTGCTTTATAATGTCTCCACCTTTAATTATGAGGTGTGTACCAGGCGCATCACCTGTGCTAGTAATTAATTCTAATTCACTAACAGAGGCAATACTCGGCAATGCCTCACCGCGGAAACCGAGTGTTCTTATGCGAAACAGATCGTTTTCATCTTTAATTTTACTCGTCGCATGGCGTTCAAAAGCGACGATACAGTCTTCTTCTGCAATACCATCACCGTTATCAATGATACGAATTTTCGATAACCCAGCTTCTTCTAAGTGGATTTCAATAGATGTACTATTCGCATCGATAGAATTTTCCACAAGTTCTTTTACGACTGAAGCAGGGCGCTCTACTACTTCCCCTGCCGCAATTAAGTTAGAGAGTTGGTCATCGAGTTTGCGAATTTTCCCCATCTACTTACTCATCCTTTCTTTAACTTTTTCTGTAAGCGATACAATTCGTTCATCGCTTCTAAAGGTGTCATATCAAGTAAATCGATTTTTTTAATTTGCGCCAATACTGCTGTTTCTTTTTGATCTAGCAGAGGTTTGTCTTGTTTCTTCGAAGACTGTTCTCCTCCAAAGAAAGATAGTTGCGATTCTTCTTCAGTCTCTACTTTCGTTTCCTGTATTTCTGCTATTTCCTCTTTTACAACTACAGGTTCTGGAGCAGCTTCTTGTACTTTCACTTCTACTCGTTTTGGAATAATAATTTCTTCCTGTCCTTCTAGCTGTGCTAACACTTCTTTCGCGCGGGCGATTAAGCTATCTGGAAGCTCTGCAAGTTGCGCAACGTGAATTCCGTAACTTTTATCTGCTGCCCCGTCTTGAATTTTATGAAGGAATACTACTTTTCCATTCTCTTCAATTGCTGAAACGTGTACATTTTTCAGTTGATCTAAACTCTCTTCTAACACCGTTAATTCGTGATAATGCGTAGAGAATAACGTTTTTGCACCAATTTGGTCATGAATATGTTCAATAATTGCTTGTGCAAGTGCCATACCATCATAGGTAGATGTACCGCGTCCAATTTCATCGAATAAAATTAAACTTCTTTCTGATGCGTTTGCAATTGCATTTTTCGCTTCTAACATTTCGACCATAAATGTACTTTGACCTGATATTAAATCATCCGCTGCACCAATTCTCGTAAAGATTTGATCAAATACAGGTAATACTGCTTCTGTTGCTGGTACGAAACAACCGATTTGCGACATAACCGTTACAAGTGCTAATTGTCTCATATACGTACTTTTACCAGACATGTTCGGCCCTGTAATTAAAAAGACATCCATATTCTCTGGCATAATACAATCATTCGGTACATACAATTTCCCGTTCAATACTTTTTCAACGACAGGATGACGACCATCTTTAATAAAGATTTCGCGCTTCGTTGTCAGTACAGGTTTTACAAACTGTTCTTCTTCACTAACTGTCGCAAAACTTTGCAGTACGTCTAATTCACTAATTACTTTCGCTAAATGTTGTAATTTCGGAATAAATACCTTTACTTCTTCACGAAGTGCTGTAAATAAATCGTATTCTAGCTGTACGATTTTTTCTTCAGCTTCCAAGATTAACGTTTCTTTTTCTTTCAGTTCATCTGTAATGAAACGTTCAGCATTAGCAAGCGTCTGTTTACGTTCATAGCGACCTTCTGGAAGTGCTGCAAGATTCGCTTTCGTTACTTCAATGTAGTAACCGAAAATACGGTTGTATCCGATTTTTAACGATTTAATTCCAGTAATATCACGTTCTCTTTTTTCAAGCTCAGCAATCCACGTTTTCCCGTTTTTACTCACGTAACGATATTGATCAAGCTTGTCATTATAACCATCTTTAATAATATCTCCATCTTTAATTGAAAGCGGTGGGTTTTCTTGAATACTTCTTCCTAGTAATTCTGTTAAGCTTTCACATGGATCTGCACCTTGAATTAATCTCGATGCATAAGCGTTATCTAACAAACTAATTGCTTCTAAAATAGCTGGCACTTGAAGTAATGAACGTCTTAATTGTAATAAGTCTCTTGCATTTACGTTACCAAATGCAACTTTTCCTGCTAAGCGTTCTAAATCATATACTTCTTTTAACTTTTCTTTTAAATCTTCACGTAAGAAGTAATCATTTACAAACGTTTCAACCATTTCTAAACGCTCTTCAATTCTTTCTTTCTGTATAAGTGGACGTTCCATCCACTGTTTTAACATACGACCACCCATAGCTGTTTTCGTCTTGTCCAATAACCATAATAGTGATCCTGTTTTTTCTTTCGTCCGAAGTGTTTCTGTCAGTTCTAAATTTCGCTTTGAATGTACATCAATTTTCATAAATTGATTCGTATAATAAATTTCTACTGGTTGCAAATGATCTAAAGAACGTTTTTGCGTTCTTATTACATAGTTAAATAAACGTCCAACTGCTTTAATTAATTTTGCTTGTGAAACATTTTTCACAAGATGTTCTAATCCTTCCGGAATTGCCGTTGCATCTTCATACGAAATCGTCATTTTCAATGTTTCAGTTAACTTGTTTAGTTCATCTTTAGAAAATGAAGAATCAACAACAATTTCTTTCGAACCAGTTGCATACACTTCTAATAAAATATCTTCTACTGAACCAGTCAGTAACGTTACTGTATTTTGTCCAGTCGTTAAGTCGTTACAAGCTAATGCATATGATCCATCTTCAAAATGTGTTAATGCGGCTAAGAAGTTGTTTTCTTTCTCATCAATTGTACGCCCTTCCATCATCGTTCCTGGCGTAATTAATTGTACTACTTCACGACGTACTACACCTTTAGCTGTTTTCGGATCTTCTACTTGCTCACAAACAGCTACTTTATATCCTTTTTCAACAAGTTGTTCAATATAGTTTTTAGCCGCATGATATGGTACACCGCACATTGGTATACGTTCACTACTACCGCCATCTCGGCTCGTTAATGTAATTTCAAGTTCATGGGCTGCTTTAACAGCATCCTCAAAGAACATTTCATAAAAATCGCCTAAGCGAAAAAATAAAAAGGCATCTTGATAATCTGCCTTAACCTTTAAATATTGCTGTATCATAGGCGTATATTGAGTCATACTTTTCCTCCATAATTCTTACATGATAATCTATTTTCATATATGTCGCATTTCACGGACACTCTTATCTCCTATTTCAGGAGTCTTTCTTCATTATAACATATTTCATAAAGAATCATGTTCATTCAGCGCCACTTATATAAAGTAAAAAGCTAGGAAGAACTTCTCCCTAGCTTTCTATTACTCTTCTTCTGCATCAACGATAAAGTTCGGATCTAATTCTTCAAATTCATCATCAGCAATTTGGAAATCATCATCTGATTCTACGCAGCCTTCAGGATTTACACTTACACAAATTTTCGTTTCTCCAACTACTTCTGTTACAAATTCACGTTCTACAGTTACAACAATTTTATTACCATTTGGTGATACAAGTGCTTCTAAACAATTTGGCGGCTGAATAACACGAGCAATAATTTCTAAATCGTCACCAGAAAAGTTTTTATCACGATAACCAATACTTACTTCGTCCGTGTAGTTCACACGTTCTGTTACAACTTCAGTCTTTGTATTTCCATCAAATGAATACCAAGTGTTCACATCATAGAAACCTTCAATTTCCACATGTTTTCCATTCTTTCTTGCTTCGTACGAGTGGTTAATTACCCAGCACCCTAAAATACTTGTTGGCTCATTATTCGATTCACATGTATGCGTTGACTTTGTATACTTACGTCCTTTTCCAACCACTGCTTTTGTAATAATCTCTCTAAATTCGGACATTCGTAACCCTCCTCAATCACTATTCACTTAATCATATGCGTGACAATAGCGGAATGTGTCATTCTTTTTTTGAGAAGACCTTACGTTTAATCCACAAAAAAAGAGATGTCAATATGACATCTCTTTAACAACCACAATTTCCTTTTTTACTTTCTACCGCTGCGCCAGTTTCACCCTTTAGTACATCACCACCAGTTGAAATTAATATTTCATCTGTTACGTTGTTAGAAATTGTACTAGCAACTAACTGTAATAAGTCATTTACGTATGTTTGTGAAGATTTAAATTGTTGTACGACTGGAATACTGTCTAACTTATCTTGCAATACATCAATTTCAGCTTCTACCTTTTTTAAAGCTTCCCATTTCCCGTAATGTTGCAAGTTTACTGCTTGTTTTTGCAGTGCTTTAATTTCATCGATTGCGCGCTTTACATTTTCATTTTTATGAATTTGCGCCTCTGCTTTCTTAAAAAAATCAACTTCTTCTGTTTCAGAAATCATTTTTGCTAATTCTTTCGCTTGTTCAACAATGTCATCTTTCGAATATACTTTCATCTATTATTTCACCTCAATCGGCTCTTCAACTAATTCCCCGTTAAGAGACCAAGTTTTTGCTTCCGTTATTTTTACTTTCACAAGCTGACCAATTAAAGATTTTGAAGCGACGAAGTTTACAAGTTTATTCGTACGAGTATAACCTGCAAGTACTTCCGGATTATTTTTACTTTCCCCATCAACTAACACTTCTACAATTTGACCTTTGTAACGACTATTCTTTTCAATTGCCAACGTATTTACTAGTGTATTTAAGCGTTGAAGACGTTCTTTCTTTACTTCCATCGGTACATTATCTTTCATTTTTGCAGCTGGTGTACCTTCGCGAGGAGAGTAAATGAATGTAAAGGCAGTATCAAACCCTACTTCACGATATAACGACATCGTTTCTTCAAATTGCTCATCTGTTTCATTTGGAAAACCAACGATAATATCTGTTGTTAATACTGCATCTGGAATTGCTTCTTTAATTTTTCTTACAAGTTCTAAATAATGCTCACGCGAATATTTACGTGCCATAATTTTCAGCATATCCGTACTTCCAGATTGAACTGGTAAATGGATATGTTCTACTAGGTTGCCACCTTTGCCAAGCACTTCAATTAAGTGATCATCGAAATCACGTGGATGGCTCGTTGTAAAACGAATACGGGCAATATCAACTTTACGAAGTTCGTCCATTAAATCGCCAAGACCGTATTCTATATCTTCAAAGTCTTTACCATATGCATTTACGTTTTGACCAAGTAAAGTAATTTCTTTATAACCATTTGCAGCTAAATGACGAATCTCTTGGATAATATCTTCTGGACGTCTACTTCGCTCTTTTCCGCGTGTATACGGTACAATACAATACGTACAGAATTTATCACAGCCATACATAATATTTACCCAAGCTTTAATATCACCACGACGTACTTTCGGAAGGTTTTCAATTACGTCACCTTCTTTTGACCATACTTCAACTACCGTCTCTTTCGAGAACATCGCATCTTTTAGAATGTACGGTAATCTATGAATATTATGCGTTCCAAATACCATATCTACATGCTGATTTTTTTGCATAATTTTATTTACAACAGATTCCTCTTGAGACATACAACCACATACACCAATTAAAAGGTCTGGATTTCTTCGTTTGAGTGACTTTAAATGGCCTAGCTCACCAAACACCTTATTTTCAGCATTTTCACGAATTGCACAAGTGTTTAATAAAACTACATCTGCATCCTCAGTTGAAAAAGTTGGTTCATATCCAAGTGCGGTGAAAATACCTGCCATTACTTCCGTATCATGCTCATTCATTTGACAACCATATGTACGAATATAGAACTTTCTTCCTGTACCAAAATTGCGAAACTCTTCAGGTAAGCCAAAATCCCGTTCAATTTTAACTTCTTCTTTCCCGCGCTTTTTCGCATCCTTTAAGGAAGGTGGTTGATATACATTTTCAAAGTATTTACTATAATCTTTCTCTTCTTTTTTCGTAGAGGAATTTGCTTGTTGACTTGCTAATCGTTGTTGCTCGTTCATCGGTAATCTCCTTTCACCCTTAACTATACATACTCTATAGTCCATTTTAATGCGCCTAGACTCACCTCAAAAATGGTTAGATAGCTTGAGAGATAACTTGTCCTTTGAAACTTGAGTAATCAATCTAATCATTCATAAGAATGAAGTCTTCCCCACGCAAATAGACATTCCCTTTTTATCATTTCTTGTTGTCCTACCAAAAAGCATATTGCTTTATCCCTATAAACATTACCATAGTATGATGTATTTCGCCAATTTTAACAATAAAGAGGCCCTTTATGATCTTACATTTCATAAGCAATGAACTTGCCATTTTCATACAACGATTTATATATTATTTTATCATTCTGAATTTTCTAAGTAAATAAGGCTACCCTATATTTTTGTACATAAAAAAAGGTTACCAAATCGGCAACCTCCTCTTCTTACATTACATAAATTCAGCAACAAGCTCATCAAACATTTTCTGATCCATATTTAAATCAGATTTCACTAAAGGCTCTTCACTATAGCCTTTAACAAGTTCTTGATATGATGGTTGCTTAGTATTTTGATAAATTAACCCTGTTACTAAACCGTTATTTTCCATTAAAGTTTGCATAGCCATCATGCGATTAGATGGATCATATCCCTCTACTGTGCTTAGTTTCGTTAAATTCTCTTTAAACCAATCGTAAGTATTTACTTTATTGTAAGTAACACATGGGCTAAATACGTTAATTAATGAAAATCCTTTATGGTTAATACCAGCTTCAATAATTTGTGTTAATTCTTTTAAATCACTCGAAAAGCTTTGCGCCACAAATGTCGCACCAGCTGTTAAGGCCATTTCCATTACATTTAGTGATGGTTCAATTGAACCTTGTGGTGTGCTTTTCGTTTTAAATCCAGCTTCACTACGTGGTGAAGTTTGCCCTTTTGTTAATCCGTAAATTTGGTTATCCATTACGATGTACGTAATGTCGATATTACGACGAATAGAATGGATTGTATGACCCATACCAATCGCAAACCCATCACCGTCACCACCTGAAGCGATAACTGTTAAATCACGATTTGCCATTTTCACACCTTGCGCAATTGGAAGGGCACGACCATGAATACTATGCACACCATATGAATTAATATAACCTGAAATACGGCCTGAACAGCCGATACCAGAAATAACAGCAAGTTCATCTGGATTTAGGCCAACGTTAGCTGCCGCACGTTGAATTGCAGCTTGCACTGAGAAGTCTCCGCAACCTGGGCACCAGTTTGGCTTTACACTGTTACGAAAGTCCTTAAATGTTGCCATTTAATACAACCCCTTTTTTGCATTCGTTGTAAATCTCTTTCGGCAAGAATGGGTTTCCATCATATTTTAAAAGACTAGAAATTTTCTCACCATTACCAAGATTCATTTTCATAATGTTAGCAAGCTGACCTGTTGCATTGTTTTCTACTACTACAACACGCTTCGCCTTTTTCACAAGTGGATCGATTTCAGCTGTTGGGAACGGGTGAATTAAACGCACATGAGCATGGTTTACTTTCATACCCTCTTGTTCTAAACGCGTCATTGCCTCTTCGATCGCACCACGAGTTGAGTTAAATCCAACAAGCAATACGTCTGCTTCTTCATGCTTAACATTTTTATAAACAGGGGTATTAAACTTCAAGTTCTCCATTTTACGGAAACGTTTGTCCATTTGATCTTTACGGTTTATTGCTGATTCCGATGGTTTTCCAGTTTCATCATGTTCTACACCTGTAACATGGTGAACACCATTTTTCATACCAGGTAAAACACGTGGTGAAACGCCGTCTTCTGTTACTTCATAACGCTTGAAGTATGCTTTATTTTCACGTTCTGGTAATTCTACTTCTAAATCAAGCTTACCACGACGAATTTCCACTTTATCTAATTTAAGTGGTTCTACTGTTTGTTTTCCTAAAGAAAGCTGTAAATCTGTTAAGAAAATAACAGGAACTTGATATTCTTCAGATAAGTTAAATGCTTCTACAATGTCATAGAAAGCTTCTTCAACTGTACTTGGCGCCATTACGATTTTTGGAATTTCACCATGCGTACCGTAAATCATCGCCATTAAGTCAGACTGTTCTTGCTTAGTTGGTAATCCTGTACTTGGGCCGCCACGTTGTGTATCAACAATTACTAATGGAGTTTCTGTAATACCTGCTAAACCGATTGCTTCCATCATTAATGAAAGACCTGGACCAGCAGATGCCGTTAATGTACGAACACCAGCATAGTTTGCACCGATTGCCATTGTACAAGCTGCGATTTCATCCTCAGTTTGGATTACTGTTCCGCCGACTTTCGGTAATTTTTTAATTAAGTATTCCATAATTTCTGATGCAGGTGTGATTGGGTATGCTGACATAAAACGAGCACCACCAGCTACCGCACCAAATGCGATTGCATCGTTTCCAATCATAAACATGCGTTTTTTACCATCAGCTTTTTCAAGCTGCATCATGTTTACTTTCTCACCTAGTAATTCTTTCATATATTGAGAGCCGCGTTTAATTGCGTCCATATTCTTTTGAACGACTTGCTCTCCTTTACGACCAAAGATTTCTTCAACAACATCTAAATAAGCTGTTTCATCTAATCCTAATACTGCACTTGATGCTCCAACAGCAACCATGTTTTTCATTAATGATGTGCCTAATTCTGAAGCAATATCTGTAAACGGTATCACATATAGATTTACATCTGTATTGTCAGGTATTGTTGGATTAAATTTCGCATCCGCAACTACAATTCCACCTGGACGTAGTTCGTGGAAATTAAAATCAATTGTTTCTTGGTCAAAAGCAATTAAAATATCTAAATCATCTGAGATCGCTCGTACTTCTGTTGTACTTACACGAATTTTATTATTTGTATGGCCGCCTTTTATACGTGATGAGAAGTGGCGGTAACCGTATAGGTAATATCCTAATCGGTTTAATGCAATACAGAAGATTTCTCCTGTACTTTCAATTCCTTCACCTTGTTGGCCTCCAACTTTCCATGAAAGTTGACTAATCATCTCCTACACCCCTTTTGGCTGCATTCATTGTAGTGTATTTTTTTACAGTAATAGTTTAGCATTTTTTATGCAAATAAACTACAACGGACGCAAATTATGCCTCTTCTGATTTCCCTGAATCTTTAGTATAAAGCTATTTTGTTTTTCATTCTAGTATTAGGTCTTAAAAAAAGCAATAAAATCAAATGAATTAATTTTAATTTTTCTGAATTTTAAACCAAAACTTAAAAACTCATATGTTCTACAAAATTATCATATAAAAATCGTTCTACAGTAGATGCAGCATAGTGTTTACAAAGCTCATTCATTACATTTTCATAATCTCGATAAACTGATACATTTACAACTGTTTCTAAAATCCCATCAAAATCTGAACCAAATCCTATATTGTACTCTCCACCTAATGAACAAATATATTCGATATGTCTTACTATATCTGTTATATTTGCTTCATTTTCATTCGTTAGAAACTGCGGTACAAAAGTGACACCGATCATGCCATTTTTCTTTATAAGAGCTTTAAGTTGTTCATCGTTTAAATTACGTGGGTGCTCGCAAAATTTCATACAATTTGAGTGGGAAGCAATAGGATTTTTTGCAATCTCTATAACATCCCAAAAACTTCTTTCATTCAGATGAGACACATCAGTCCATACATGTAGCGCATTCAGTTCTTGTACAACCTGTTTACCAAAATTCGTTAAACCCGCCCCACGTGTCTCTAGCGCACCATCAGCTAAGAGATTGGCATAATTCCATGTTAGTCCAAAAGAACGTACTCCTAGGCGATACAACAACCGTAATTTCATTGCTTCTTTTCCAATTGCTTCGCATCCTTCTAGTGTTAATATCGCTCCAACCTCGTCCTGTTTTAACATGTTAATATCATCTTTTGTCTGAATAAACTTTACACCTGGTAGGGATAAAATTTCATTATAAAAAATATCTACCATTTGTAATGCTGCTTCAAATCGGTTTTCATATGCCACTGTTTCTGGTACATATATAGCAAAACATTGTATACTTCCTTTTCTTCTCTTTAACTGTTCAAATGTAATATGTAATTGTGAATCATCGTTAAAATTCCTTTTCCCTTGTGCACTCCATAACTGAAGAAGCACGTCACAATGAGCATCAAAAATTTTCATTTTCATTCCTCCATTATAAAAACAACCTGTTTGCATACTGCAAACAGGTTGTTTAAAACTTAACGAGGTTCTACAATTAATTTTATTGCTGTACGCTCTTCGCCATCAATCATAATATCTGTAAACGCTGGGATACAAATCAGGTCCAAACCACTAGGCGCTACAAATCCTCTTGCAATTGCTACTGCCTTTACCGCTTGGTTCAATGCACCTGCACCAATAGCTTGAATTTCTGCTGTTCCGCGTTCGCGAATAACACCTGCAAGTGCACCAGCTACAGAATTAGGGACCGACGTTGCTTTAACTTTTAATATTTCCATTCCGCGTTTCCTCCTCGTTTCTTTAAAAAGTATTAGCAATTATTTCACTTTTACTTATATTCACGAGGAATGGCGCGTATTCCTGCTAAATTTTCGTAATTTTTCTAAAAAATTAAAATATAATAACTTATCTAAAATTTAACGAGAATTTACTCAAAAAATGGTTGATCGTCATTAATTAAAATACGTTCAATTTTCTTTGCTTTTCCTGTATTTGGATCCACATCAATTAACACTGCACTTAATTGCGTTCTACCATTTGTTACTTCAAATCGTACTGGTAAGTTTGTTAAAAACTTCTTCAATACTGCTTCTCTGTCCATACCTAATATTCCGTCATATGGCCCTGTCATCCCAACATCTGTAATGTATGCTGTTCCGCTTGGTAAAATACGGTTATCTGCTGTAGGGACATGCGTATGCGTACCTACTACTGCTGTAGCACGCCCATCTACATACCAACCTAGCGCTTGTTTTTCACTTGTAGTCTCTGCATGGAAATCAACAAAGATAATATTCGTACGTTTTTTCGCAATATTAATTAATTCATCCACTTTACGGAATGGACAATCAATCGGAGGAAGGAAAGTACGTCCTTGTAAGTTAATAACTGCAACTTCTGTTCCATTACAGTTCACAAAGATAAGTCCTTTTCCTGGAGTTCCTTCTGGGAAGTTAGCTGGTCTTGCAAGATATTTTGCATCATCGATGAATTCAAATACTTCACGATTATCCCAAGCGTGGTTTCCAAGTGTAACTGCTTGCGCCCCACATTCTAAAAAGTTTCGATATATTTTTTCTGTAATCCCACGGCCACCTGCTGCGTTTTCTCCATTAATGATTGTTACTGTAGGTGTATATTTTTTCTTTAATGCCGGTACGTATTGTTGAATCATACCTCTACCAGGAGATCCTACTACATCCCCAACAAATAATATTCTCATATGTCTTACCCTTTCTATGTACTGCATTTTTTATTGCTATAGCATCAAGTAAATTCCTTATAATATGTTTATTATAAGTTTGTTTCACTTTTATACTATATAACTAACTGTCTTTATTTTATCCAATTCCAACACAAAAAAATAAAGTGGTGTTTCACCACTTTATTTTGCGTATTCCACTGCACGTGTTTCACGAATAACAGTTACTTTAATATGTCCTGGGTAATCCAGTTCATTTTCAATACGTTTTCGGATATCACGAGCTAAGCGATGAGCTTCTAAGTCATCGATTGTATCTGGTTTTACCAAAATACGAACTTCACGTCCTGCTTGAATTGCAAATGACTTTTCAACGCCTTCATAAGACTCTGAAATCTCTTCTAACTTTTCAAGACGACGAATATAGTTTTCAAGTGTTTCACTACGAGCTCCCGGTCTTGCAGCTGATAAAGCATCTGCTGCTGCAACTAAAACTGCAATGATAGAAGTTGGTTCTGTGTCACCATGGTGAGATGCGATACTGTTTATAACTACAGGATGCTCTTTATATTTCGTTGCAAGTTCAACACCAATTTCAACGTGGCTTCCTTCTACTTCATGGTCAATCGCTTTTCCGATATCATGTAATAGACCTGCACGTCTTGCTAGTTTTTCATCCTCGCCAAGCTCTGCCGCCATAAGTCCAGTTAAATATGCAACTTCCATAGAGTGTTTTAAGACGTTTTGACCATAACTTGTACGGTATTTTAAACGACCTAAAATTTTAATTAAATCTGGATGTAATCCGTGAACACCCACTTCAAACGTTGTTTGCTCTCCGACTTCGCGAATATACTCGTCCACTTCACGTCTTGATTTTTCGACCATCTCTTCAATACGCGCTGGGTGAATACGTCCGTCCTGTACTAGTTTATCAAGAGCGATACGAGCTGTTTCACGACGAATTGGGTCGAATCCAGAAAGGATTACCGCCTCTGGTGTATCATCGATAATTAAGTCAATACCCGTTAACGTTTCTAACGTACGAATATTACGACCTTCACGCCCGATAATACGTCCCTTCATTTCGTCATTTGGAAGATTTACAACCGAAACGGTTGTTTCAGCAACATGATCAGCTGCACATCTTTGCATTGCAAGAGATAAAATCTCTTTTGCTTTCTTATCCGCTTCTTCTTTCGCGCGAACTTCACTTTCTTTTACCATAACAGCGATTTCATGAGAAACTTCACTTTCTACTTTACCAAGAATAATTGCTTTCGCTTGTTCGCGTGTCAGATTGGAAATGCGCTCTAATTCTGTTTGTTGCTTTTGAACTAACTCTCCCACTTTGCTTTCCAACTCTTCAATCTGTTGTTGTCTCGCTACAAGAGATTCCTCTTTCTTCTCTAACTGTTGCTCGCGTTTATCGAGCGTTTCGTCTTTACGATCAAGGTTCTCTTCTTTTTGCATTAAACGATTTTCTTGTTTTTGTAATTCGCTTCTACGGTCACGAATTTCTAATTCAGCTTCTGTACGAAGTGTATGAATTTCATCCTTTGCTTCTAAAAGCGCTTCTTTCTTAAGTGCTTCAGCATCACGATTCGCTTCGTCTAAAATACGTCTCGCTTCATTAGCCGCACCATTAATCTTCGCTTCAGCAATAGACTTTCGAACAAAAAAGCCAACAACTGCACCGACTGTTGCAAGCAAAATGGAGATGAGTATCCAAACTGTACTCGTCATGATTTCACCTCCCCTTGCTATGAATGAAAAAAGACTGTCGGCATGTACATTGAATTACAACATACAGCAAAGACCGTCGTCCCGCTTTTTTAAGGGACTTTCTTCATTTCACAATTAAAATGTCATATTATTATTTCGGTAAGATTTAAACCTTACTCCGAATATTACTTCTCTTCTTGAGAAGAGTATATTGTATATAAGAAAAAATATACATTCTCATTGTATCTATCGTAATTTTCATTGTCAAGCGTTGTCTACTTTTACTTTCTTTGCCTTCAGCCTTGAATGTGACCTAAATTTTAAAAGTAAGGAGCCTACTATACTGGAAAACCTTAGTAATTCCCATTTCTTTTACTTAAAATATTTAAATATCCCTCTTTACACAACGCATTTGAAGTAAAAAAATATTTTTTATCTATAATATTATGCTCCTTAATAGTAGATAAAAAAATAAAAGACACGAGGCCGTGTCTTTTATTTTTTTAATCAAGAAGAGTTGAATCTTCTGCGCCCTCAGCACCAGAATCTTCACTAATTCCGTGATGCTCACGAATAAAGAAGGCAATTTCTTCTCTTAAATCTGTATTTTCTTTTAAGAACTGCTTCGAATTTTCACGACCTTGTCCTAGGCGTTCTTCATTATAAGAATACCAAGCACCGCTCTTTTGAACGATATCAAGCTCAGAAGCCATATCCAAGATTTCACCTTCTCTTGAAATACCTTCTCCGTACATAATATCAACTTCAGCAACACGGAATGGTGGTGCTACTTTATTTTTCACTACTTTTACTTTTGTTTTATTACCAACGATGTCGTTACCTTGCTTTAATTGCTCCGCACGACGCACTTCAAGACGGACAGTTGAATAGAATTTCAACGCACGACCACCTGGAGTTGTTTCTGGGTTTCCGAACATAACCCCAACTTTTTCACGAATTTGGTTAATAAAGATTGCAATTGTTTTTGATTTGTTGATTGCTCCTGAAAGCTTACGAAGTGCTTGTGACATTAAACGTGCTTGTAAACCTACGTGTGAGTCACCCATGTCGCCTTCAATCTCTGCTTTCGGTACAAGAGCTGCTACAGAGTCAATTACGATAATGTCAACCGCACCACTTCGTACAAGTGCTTCCGCGATTTCTAATCCTTGCTCCCCTGTATCAGGCTGTGATAATAGTAATTCATCTATGTTAACGCCTAATTTTTGTGCATATACAGGATCCATTGCGTGCTCCGCATCGATGAATGCTGCTTGTCCACCTTGACGTTGTACTTCTGCAATTGCATGTAATGAAACTGTCGTTTTACCTGAACTTTCAGGTCCGTAAATTTCGATAATACGGCCACGTGGATATCCGCCTACCCCTAGTGCCACATCAAGTGCTAAAGAACCACTAGAAACTGTAGAAACTCTACGCTCCGCTTGTTCTCCTAATTTCATAATTGAACCTTTACCGAATTGCTTCTCTATTTGTTTTAACGCCATATCTAACGCTGCTTGACGATCACTCATTCAAAATTCCTCCTTAACTGAATTGCTAATCTTATTATACCTATTTTCAATTCAATTTGCCAACAAAAATCGAACATTTATTCGATTTTTTTATTTTCTATCAAATAATATCTAAATTTAACCGTAAAAAAACTAGAAGAAACTTATATCTCTTCTAGCTTTTTATATAAATGATAAAATCCATATTTTGCTGTTCGTTCTCTAATTTGTTGACGACTTCCGCTTAAATTAAGAGGAAAGACTACAGTTGGTTCATCCTTAATAGAAAGCCCAACAAATACTGTTCCTGGTTCTTTCTGTTCTGAAGCATCTGGCCCTGCTACACCAGTGAAACTAATTCCGATATCCGCTTTTAGTACATCCTTAACATTTTCAGCAAGATAACGAGCACATTCTTTACTAACTGCACCATCAGTATGCAACACTTCTTCAGGCACACGTAAAACATGTTGCTTCACATCATTATGATAACAAATGACACCGCCTTTAAACACAGAAGAAACACCAGCGTTTTCAGTTACTTGATTTCCAAAAAGACCACCTGTTAAACTTTCTGCACACGCTAAAGTTAACCCTTTTCTCTTCAATAACTCGATTGCCTTATAATGCAAAAATTCTTGGTCATATCCGTAGAAAAATTCTCCTACTCTTTCTAAAATCAAATCTTCCACATATTGAATTAGTTTCTCCGCTTCGCTAACATTTTGATGCTTAGCGGTTAAACGTAATGTCACTTCTCCATCATTTGCTAATGGGGCAATTGTTGGGTTTGTTTGTCCATCAATTAAATCTTGAACTTTCACCTCTAATTGGGACTCCCCAATACCGAAGAAACGAAGCACACGAGAATAAATGTTTTCTCCTGTTGTAAAATTACGTAAAAAAGGCTCTACGTAACTTACATACATTGGTTTCATCTCTTTTGGCGGCCCTGGTAATAAAATATAAACTTTTCCGTTCTTATTTACCCCCATACCCGGCGCCATACCGTGGTCATTTGCAAATACTGTTGCTCCATTTAAAACGAGCGCTTGCTTTTTATTATTCTCCGTAAATTCACGGCCTGTACGCTTAAAGTAATTACTTATTAAGGCTAATGCCTTTTCATCATACACAAGCTCTTCATCTAAACTAGTAGCTATCGTTTCTTTCGTTAAATCATCTTTTGTCGGTCCTAATCCACCTGTGAAAATAAGTATATCAGCACGTTCTTCCGCAGCTTCAATCGCCTTTTGCAATCGCTTATTATTATCACCAACAACAGTATGATAGTACACGTTAATTCCGATTGAAGCTAACTTTTCAGATAAAAACTGGGCATTTGTATTTGCAATTTGTCCAAGTAATAATTCAGTTCCAACCGCAATAATCTCAGCATTCATCCCAATTCCCCCATAAACTTCTATTTTGAGTTTACAAAAGCAGCTCTATTTTTCCAGAAATAATCCCATCCTGAAATAACAGTAAAGATTAATGCAATCCATATGAAGATATCCGCAACTGGAATATGGATTAAATTTAAAGGTACATCGTGTAATAAATATGCTGCAATCGCAATAATTTGTGTCCATGTCTTAATTTTTCCTAGCTGGTTTGCTGCAACTACTTCCCCTGTTCCAGCAAGTACAAGACGTAAACCAGTTACCGCAAACTCACGACTGATAATTACAATAACAATCCAAGCCGGTACATATTGCATCTCTACCAATGTAATAAGTGCTGCCGAAACAAGTAATTTATCAGCTAACGGGTCAAGAAACTTCCCTAAATTCGTTACAAGATTATATTTTCTTGCGTAATGTCCATCAATCCAATCTGTAGCTGAAGCAATGATAAAGATAAGTGCCCCCACTAAATGTTGAATCGGTAAATCAACATCACCAATTTTGTATGAACCCCAATCAAAGGGTGCTAACATAATTACCATAAAAATTGGAATTAAGAAGATTCTAGATATTGTAATTTTATTTGGTAAATTCACAGCTATTCCTCCATCATATCAAAAACATTTGTTCATCGAAAAAAAGTCATCGAAGCGATGACTGTTATTGTGCAGGTTGCTCTATCCCTTGGTTTTTTATCACCAATCTTTGGTGAAGTTCTTTTTCTGGATCCAATGGATAAGCGACCACTTGGCCATTCAGTTTAACTTCAACATTCGTTGCATTTCCAATATTAAGTCGCACTTCTTTTAATGTTGATACATCACGTTTTTCTATTTGGCCCTCTTGTACTGTAGCGTTTAGAATCACATTCCCAGCTTCATCTTTAACATCTACATAACTCGCACCTTTACCCGATAATTCCAGTTCTAATGTTTTATTATTATGAATTTCCAAAGTAGATACCTTTCCAGTTGTTCCAACTACTTTCACTTCTTGCTGTCCAGTTGGTTGTGCTGGTTGCTCCTCTTTCTTTGGTTCTTCTTTCTTTGGTTCCTCTTTTTTTGGTTCCTCTTTTTTTGGCTCTTCCGCTTTCACTTCATCTTTCTTCGTATCTAACGGAGAATCTTTCGCTTTTTGAACTTCAATTTTCTCACTTTGAGCGCTCGGAACTTTTTCATCATCTTTTCCAGTTAACGCTTGAAACACAAACCAGATTACCACTCCAACTGCGATTACTAACAGCGCAACTAAGATTTTCGGCATGTGATCTGCAATTGGCCATGATGAAGATTTTTGCATTGTTTCTTGTGTTTTTTGTCCCGTTGATACTTGTGGAACTTCACGCTTTTCAGATTGTGGTATCGTACTCTGATGTTCTACGAGCAGTTCCTCTCCATTTAATCCAACCGCATCTGCGTATTGTTTAATGAATGCACGTGCATAAAAAGCTCCTGGCAATACATCATAATTGCCTTCTTCAATTGCCACTAAATGGCGTTTTTGAATTTTTGTAATCTCATGCAGCTGATCAATAGACAAGCCTTTCGCTTCTCTTGCTTCTTTCAGCTTTTGTCCCAATTCCGTCACTACTAACACCTCAATATTTCTTTAAAAGTCAAACATAGAGAAATTATTTTGCGTACCTTGCTCAATTTCATCTACTAAATTATATTGAATTTCTTCATCATAATCGTTACGCAACTCGATAATATAATCAAAATCATCCAATGTGTATTCTGACTGACTCACAAATACATCAGGATGTTCCACAACTTTCGTTGCAGGCAATCTCATAATTTCACGAACGAGCTGCCAATGTCTTTCGTTAGCACGCTTCGTTGACACAATTCCATCTAGGATGAAAATATTGTCATCGCTATACTCATCTTCAATTAATTGACTACGAACAGTTTGCTTAATAAGAGTAGATGATACAAATAACCACCTTTTATTTGCACAAACACTTGCAGCAACAATGGATTCTGTTTTTCCGACACGAGGCATTCCGCGTATCCCAATTAGTTTATGGCCTTCTTTTTTCATAATTTCTGCCATAAAGTCTACAAGTAAGCCTAATTCATCACGCACAAATCGAAATGTTTTCTTATCATCTGCATCTCGTTGTATGTACCTACCATGCCTAACCGCTAGCTTATCTCTTAGCTTGGGCGGACGATATTTCGTTACCGTTATGTTATCCATCGTATTTAAAATTGATTCAAGTCTAGAGATTTGCTCTTGATTATCACACATAAGAAGTAACCCACGTCGTGCATTATCTACACCATTAATTGTGACAATATTAATGCCGAGCATACCGATTAACGAAGAAACGTCACCAAGCAAGCCAGGTCGGTTTTTATGTATTTCATATTCAAAATACCATTCAATCATCCAAGATCACTCCCCTTGCTTACTTTACACCTACGTACTATATTATATGATTTCACCTTAATAGGGAAGCTAAATGTATAATCTACCCTGTGTAATTATTATACAAAAAAAGTAGAGAGGAGAATCTCCTCTCTACTTTTACTTATGTTGTACGAACTTAACCATTAAATTTGCAATTGTATGTTGCTCCTGTTCATCAGCAACTTTCCAAAGCTCAGCTAATAATTTCTCTTGGTCATTGCGTCCTTCTACTTCATTAGCAAGATAGTCGCCAACACGAAACGCCATATCTGATACCGCACCGCCATCTAAACCTTTGTCTTGCGCTTGCTCTAAACGTTCTCCTAAAAAGCTCTTCCACTGATCAAAATTATCTAATACTGACATAATTAAGCACCTCACTATTGAGTAATAAAATCATCCTTAATTTGTGCAACTATTCATTTTTTATGTAAGAATTTTTTAGCAGTGCCAACCGCCATTCACTCCGATAATTTGTCCAGTTATGTAAGACGCTCCTGGTGATACGAGGAATGAAACTGTTTTCGCTACTTCTTCTGGTAATCCTATTCTACCTAATGGTATATCTTCAGCAATTCCCATTTTATCTTCTTCAGAAAAAACACTTAACATTTCCGTTTCAATTGCTCCTGGTGCTACTGCATTCACACGTAATCCACTTAAAGAAACTTCTTTCGCTAAAGCTTTCACATATGAATTTTGTGCCCCTTTTACCATTGAATAAAGCACTTCACAAGAAGCCCCTATTTGTCCCCATATAGATGAAACAATTACAATATTACCACTTCTTCTCCCGATCATAGGCGGAAGTGCCATAGAAAGTAATTTATATACGTTCTTCACTTGAAGTTCTACCATATAATCCAATTCATCGTTTGTTACATCTGTTACTAGTCCAAAAATACTCTTCCCAGCTGCGTATACAATAACATCAATAGGATGTTCAATTTGTCCCCACAATTGCTCTGCTCCATCACTAGAAGCTAAATTCGCTTGAACAGGGATAACTTCTCCCCATGCCTTCTGCAATTCCAATACCTTTTCTTCATTGTTATTGTAATGAACATAAACTGTATATCCATCTTGAATTAATTGTTTCGAAATAGCAGAGCCAATTCCTCCGCTCCCTCCAGTTACTAACGCATACTTTTTCATAAAGTCCCTCTCTTATCTCTACAAGTTCAATTTTCACATAACTAAATAATACCCTCATCTTACAATTTTTCAATGATAAGATGAGGGTATCTTTTTAATTTTATTTTTTCGGTAACACCTGACAAATACTCATTTTGTCTTCTGATAACAATAATTTCGCTACTTCTTGTAAGTCTTGAACGGTTAGTCCTTCTAATACAGTCAATGCGTCAAACAGGCTAGATTCATTAAACGCGTATCGTGTAAATTGATTTGCAATATATTCTGGTGAATTCAACGAGCGTAAAAAACCACCAATTTTCTTTTTCTTCACTCGTTCTAATGCCGCCGCATCTAATTGATCATAATCTGTTTTTAATAAAATATCTTTTAAACGATTTGCCAATTCATCAGGTTGTTTCGTATCACCGCCAACCATTGCAAAACCGAAGTTATTTTCTTCTGTATAGTCATACGAGAATGAATCATCAATAAGCCCTTCATTATATAAAGTTTCGTAATGAACAGAACTTTTTCCAAATAAATAATCTAAGAGTAACGTAAGCGCAATTTCTTGTTTTAAAAGCGCTTGCCCCTTTTCCTTTAAATTAGTCGCTTTAATACCAACTAAACATTTCGGTGTTTGCACAGGCATTGAAATAATTTTTTTCTTTTCATTTACCTCATTTGGTTCTTTTTCAAATGAACGCACAATTTCTGGCTGGTTTTTATAATCTTTTTTCGCTTGATTTTCACGTACTAAATCCATTGTTTTCTCTGGATCAATTGCACCCACAACAAATAATAACATATTGCTCGGATGATAAAATGTTTCATAACATTCATACAATAAATCTTTCGTAATTTTACTAATAGATTCGATTGTCCCTGCAATATCAATTTTAATTGGGTGTTTTACAAACAAGCTATCAATTAACCCGAAGTACAAACGCCAATCTGGGTTATCTTGATACATTTGAATTTCTTGCCCAATTATCCCCTTCTCTTTTTCAACCGTTTTTTCAGAGAAATAAGGCTCTTGCACGAAGTTTAGCAATGTATTTAAATTTTGTTCTACGTTTGAAGTACATGAAAAAAGGTAAGCTGTTCGTGTAAAGGATGTAAAAGCATTTGCCGATGCTCCTTGTTTACTAAACAATTGGAAAGCATCGTGATCTTCTTTTTCAAATAATTTATGCTCAAGAAAATGTGCAATTCCATCAGGCACACGAATCATTTCTTCTTTCCCTAATGGTACAAATGTATTATCTACAGAACCATATTTCGTCGTAAACGTCGCAAATGTTTTATTAAATCCTTGTTTCGGTAAAACATATACATCTAATCCATTAGGAAGTTTTTCATAATAGAGTGTTTCTTTTAATTGCTCATAAACAATTTTCTCCATTTACTCTCCCTCCGTTCCTTGTAAAAAGTAAATTGTATCTAGTTCAATATTTTTAGCAACTTTTACAATTTCTTCTTTCGTCACACTTTCTATACCTGTAAGCCATTCTTCAACTGGACGTGTACGATCTGAAATAATACCATGATATAGCATTTCTACAAAGCCACGTGGTGTATCAATTGCCTCTAATATTTGATTTTGGATGACACTTTTTGTTTGATGTATTTCTTCTTCAGAAAACTCTCCGTTTTGCATCGCAAGCATTTGTTCTTTAATAATCTCAACTGCTTTTTCATAATTTTTCGCTTCGATTCCTGACATAACAAATAATAAACCTTTATGACTTTCAAAGCGCGATGCTGCATAGTACGCTAAACTATTTTTTTCACGCACATTTACGAATAACTTCGAATGAGAAAAGCCACCAAACAATCCATTGAACAATTGCAATGCAAAATAATCTTCATCTTTATATGTGACAAATGTACGATAACCGATGTGTAATTTACTTTGTTTTAATTCTTGTTTTTCAACAACTTCTTTTTCTTCATTGTTTCGTCTATGAAGGAGTACATTTCTTTCTCTCACTGGACGAGTTGAAATAGAAAAATACTTACTTACAAGATCAACGGCGTTTTCTGAAATATCACCAATAATATATAGATCCATTTCATCTTCCGCTAACACCTTTTGATAATACTGATACAAACTTTCATTTGTAATAGACATAACACTCTCTTTTTTTCCATTTGCACTTAAACGATACGGTTCTACTTTGCACATTTCTTCAATTAAACGCTCGTTTGCATAACGCATTTTATCATCATAAGTAGCTTCAATTCTCTGTAACAGTGCTCTTTTTTCACTTTCTACGATAGAAGATAGGAAACCGTTCCCCTCCGTTGCTGGATGTAACACAATATCTGACAACATAGAAAGCGCTTTTTCAAATAACGGTGGTGCATCATGTAAATAAACTTCATTTGCAATGTCTACATAAATGGAGATAATATGGTCTTCCCCTTTTTTACTTACATCTACCGCTAAAGAAGATCCGTATAATTCTTCTAAATATTGACGAAGACGAATTACAGAAGGTAATTTTTCTGTCGCACTTTGCAATACGTATGGCAATAGGGCACGCTCTGTCACCGTCTCCTCATTTAAAGGCGCTTTAAAACGAAATACAAAGGTATTCGTTTTATATTTATCAGTCGGAATAATATGTACGCGCAAACCACCTAACTCATGTAGTTGTTGTTCCATTAGTTTCATTTATAGCCCTCCTTTACGTATATAGGAATATTCCTCTTCAATATACAGTTTTTAGAAATAAAAAATCAACTTTTCTCCCTTATTATGCTTACATATGATTCTTTCTAAAAACTTTAATATGTAAGGAACATAGTAAAATTCCGTATTAAATATATTCTATGTAAAAAAGCCCACACTAATGTGCGAGCTTTTTTATACTTATAAAATACTTATCGTTTTCCTTTTTCATAAGGAGTTCCTAATGCTTTAGGAGCTTCAGAACGACCTACAAAACCGACAAGCGCTAATATTGTGAATACATATGGTAATATCGTTAATAAAACACTTGGAATTTGGTCTAATACAGGGATTGTTCCGCCCGTTACACTTAAAGATTGCGCAAAACCAAAGAATAGAGCTGCACCTAGTGCGCCTAGTGGATTCCACTTTCCAAAAATCATAGCAGCTAAAGCTAAGAAACCTTGTCCTGTAATAGTTGCCCCTGAGAAGTTATTAGAAATTGACATTGCAAAAATCGCTCCACCAATTCCAGCAAACACTCCTGAAATACAGACTCCAATATAGCGCATTTTATATACGTTAATCCCCATCGTATCCGCTGCCATTGGGTGTTCACCAACAGCACGTAGACGAAGACCGAACGGTGTTTTATAAATAACATACCAAACAACGAATGCTAAAATAATGGCAATATATGACGTTATTGGTACGTTCGAGAAAAATATTTTCCCTAAAACCGGAATATCCGAAAGGCCTGGAATATCAATCTTTTCAATACGATACTGAATAAAGTCAGTCTGCCCTTTATCAAAAATCTTCTTAATTGCAAATACTGTTAAACCAAGAGATAAGAAGTTAATGGCTACACCACTTACAACTTGATCTGCTCGGAATGTAATAGAAGCTACCGCATGAAGTAATGCAAATAATCCACTACCAATTGCCGCAAATAGTAACGCAATCCACGGAGTCATCGTTCCCCAAGTATCACCCATTAATAAGTTTGTAACGACTCCAATAAATGCACCAAATAGCATTAGTCCTTCTAATCCGATATTTACAACACCCGATCGTTCACTAAATACACCACCTAGTGCCGTGAAAATGATAGGTGCCGATGTATATAACGTACCCGTCACAAGAATGGCTAATATATCTAAAAAGCTCATTTATTTCCCCTCCTTGCTCATGCGTGTAAGCGCCCATCTTAACACATAACTACATGCAACAAAGAAGATGATACATGCAATAATTACATTAATAAGCTCTGACGGTACATCTGCCTCAAAGTTCATTTGAGGGGAAGCACTTTTCAAACCACCAAATAATAAAGCTGAAAGGATTATACCAAACGGATTATTCCCTCCAAGTAATGCTACGGCAATCCCATCAAATCCTACTCCTGTAAACGAAGACATCGCTGTCATACTCTGGAATGTCCCTAATCCTTCCATCGCTCCACCAATCCCCGCAAATGCACCAGCAATTGTCATGGAGAATACTACATTACGAGAAACTTTCATACCTGCATATTGAGAAGCATGCTGATTAAATCCTACTGACTTTAATTCGTAACCTAAAGTTGTTCGATCTAATAAGAACCACATTAAAATAGCGATTAAAATTGCTACAATAATTCCCCAGTGTAGACGTGAACCATCAGTAATAGAAGCAAGCCAGTCTGAAGATAGTGACGCACTCTCTTTAATATCATACGTTTTGTCATTACCCGCATGTAAGAAACGCTTAATGATGTCATACGTTACATACAACGCGATATAGTTCATCATAATAGTTACAATAACTTCATTCACTTGAAACTTCCCTTTTAAATATCCCGGAATGAAGCCCCAAATTCCGCCCACCAATGCTGCAAATAAAATAGATAATGGAATATGAAGGAAAGCTGGTAGTGAGACTGCATAACCGAACCAAACCGCTGCAAGCCAACCAACTAACAATTGACCCTCTACCCCGATATTAAATAAACCTGTACGAAATGCAAACGCCACCGATAAGCCAGCAAGAATAAGCGGTATCATTGTACGAAGCGTTTCACCAATCGCACTTGCGCTGCCGAACATTCCTGTCCAAAGTGCACTATAACCAACAATTGGATCATAGCCACTAACTAGCATTACAATCGCTCCTACAAGTAAGCCGAAAATAACGGATAGTACTGGGACTAAAATATTTATCGTTCGTTCTGTTAAAAGCTTTTTAGCCATTTGTACCCACCTGCTCCTTCTTTGTTCCTCCAGCCATTAACAATCCAAGCTGTTGTTCATTCGTTTCTTTCGCATCAACTATTGCTACAATTTCCCCTTCATAAATAACAGCAATTCGATCGCTAACATTTAAGATTTCATCTAACTCTAATGATAAAAGTAATACACCTTTTCCTTTATCCCTTTGCTCTATTAATCTCTTATGAATAAATTCAATTGCTCCTACATCTAAACCACGTGTTGGCTGTGCCGCAATTAATAAATCTGGATTTCGGTCTACTTCACGTGCAATAATTGCTTTTTGTTGATTCCCCCCAGATAGAGCGCGTGCTAACGTTTGCTCACTAGGTGTACGCACATCAAACTGTTCAATAAGAGCCTTTGCTTTTTCTGTAATTTTGCTGAAATTTAAAATCCCTTTCTTTGAAAATGGATTTTTATAATACGTTTGCAGAACTATATTATCTCTAACAGAAAAATCAAGAACGAGTCCGTGTTTATGACGATCTTCTGGAATATGACCAATTCCTTCTTCTGTTATTCTTCTAACAGGCCAATTTGTTATTTCTTTTCCTTTAATTGCAATAGAACCTGACTCAACTTTTCGTAAACCAGTAATTGCTTCTATTAATTCACTTTGTCCGTTTCCATCAATCCCTGCAATCCCAACAATTTCCCCCGCACGAACAGTTAAGTCAAGGCCTTTTACAGCAGGTAGTTGACGTGCATCGTGAACAACAAGGTTTGCAATTGAAAGTACCTCTTCTTTTGGCTTCGCGTCTATTTTTTCTGTTTTAAAATTCACTTGACGTCCGACCATTAATTCTGCAAGTTTATTTTCATCCGTATTTGCAACGTCAACCGTTCCAATCCCTTTTCCTTTACGAATAATCGTACAACGATCGCAAACTTCCATAATTTCTTTCAACTTATGTGTAATAAGAACAATAGATTTTCCTTCTTGCACAAGCTTTTTCATAATTTGAATTAGCTCATGAATTTCTTGCGGTGTTAACACAGCTGTTGGTTCATCAAATATTAAAATTTCTGCACCGCGGTAAAGAGTTTTCAAAATCTCAACACGCTGCTGCATACCAACTGAAATATCCTGTATTTTCGCATATGGATCTACAGATAAACCGTATTGTTCAGACAGTTTTTGAATTTCTTTAGCAGCTTCCTCAACAGCAATTTTCCCTTTTTTCTTCGGTTCATTTCCGAGAATAATATTCTCTGTAACTGTAAAATTATGAACAAGCATAAAGTGTTGATGGACCATTCCAATACCAAGGTCATTTGCTATATTCGGATTTGTGATTTTTACAGGTTTACCTTTAATTTTAATTTCACCCTGCTCTGGTTGGTACAAACCAAATAGTACATTCATTAATGTGGATTTCCCTGCACCATTTTCTCCAAGTAAAGCATGTATCTCACCCTGCTTTACTTGCAGCGTAATATCATCATTCGCTACAATGCCTGGGAATACTTTCGTAATGTTATTCATCTCAATTACGTATTCCATTGTGTTCCTCCTTTTAACAGGGAACATTCCCTATTACACTATTAACTTATTAAGCAATTCGGAAGTTTTATACATACAAAGGTTAGTTCTATGAACTAACCTTTGCTATTTCTCTATTTATTTTTTTAGAGAAGCTTCGTATTCTTTATACTCTTTATCTGTAGCTGGCACTTTAATTTCACCGGCTGTAATTTTCTTTTCAAGCTCTTCTACTTTTGTTAAAATTTCAGGGTTAACTTTTTTCACGTTATCAGTTGTTTTTGAAATACCAATACCGTCATCTTTTAAGCCAAACTCTTCAATTTTTCCACCTTTTAAATTCCCATCTTTTGCTTCTTTAGCTACTTTTTCTACTGCTACATCAACACGTTTAATCATTGAAGTTAATGTTACATTTTCAGGCATACCTTCTTGATGTTGGTCACGGTCAACACCGATTACCCAAACATTTTCACCTTTTTTCTTACGGTTTTTCGCTTCTGTGAACACACCGTTACCTGTACCACCAGCAGCATGATAAATTACGTCTACGCCTTGACCATACATTGCTGAAGCAAGAACTGTACCTTTTTCAGGCTTATCGAATGCTTCTGCATATTCAGATACGATTTCAATGTTTGGATTTACTGCCTTTGCACCAGCTTTAAATCCATTTTCAAATTTACTAATTAAATCACTTTTCATTCCACCAACAAATCCTACTTTATTCGATTTTGTTGACATAGCTGCTACCGCACCTACAAGGAATGATCCTTCATGATCTTTAAACGTAATGCTCGTTACGTTCGGTGCATCTACAACAGTATCTACGATTGCAAATTGTTGTTTTGAAGATTCTTTTGCTACTTCTTTAATTGCACCTTCTAATTTATAACCAATTCCGAATGTTAAATCATATTTATCTTTTGAGAATTTTTTTAAATTCGGAATATAATCAGCTTCTTTTTCAGACTGAAGGTAACGATAATTTGTCTTTTCTTTTAAACCATTATCTTTACCAAACTTTTGTAACCCTTCCCAAGAAGATTGGTTAAATGACTTATCATCAACGCCCCCAACATCCGTTACAAGACCAACCTTGAAATCTTTATTGTCTTTCGTGTCTTTCTTGTCACTGCTCGCCTTATCCGAGTTACCACATGCACCTAAAACTGTACTTGCTGCTAAAGTTAATGATAATAAAAGGCCTGCTTTTTTCTTCATACTAGAAACCCCTCCAAAAATGATATATATTTATTTATTCTTACGCTGCTGTTCCTTACTTCTTGCTGTCACCTCCCTAAAAAGGAATTTACCTACATACGCTTTCTTAATACGTGGAAGCTAAATTTATCAGCTCTAAAGTAATTGATAGAATATAAGATTGGCTCATCATTTTGATCATAGTGCATTTGTTTTAATACAAGCAGTGCTGTTTCAGGCTCACATTCTAAAATTGGTGAGATTTTAGGGTGATAGCCAATTGGCTCAATGTGAGCAACCGCATATGTTATGCGCTTATGCGTGTTATTATGTATCACCGTTAATAATGATTCCTCATTGTAACCCGATAAGTCTGGCAATATTTCTTTTGCAAGTTTATCGATACAATACACAACAGGTTCCCCATCTGCTGTACGCACGCGTTCAATCATCACTGCATTAAAACCATCTTCACTATTAAACTTCTCTTTTTCCTCTTCTGTTAAAGTTGTAGTAGATGATGATAAAAAGATTGTTCCTGGTGTTTTCCCCACACTAGAAATCATATCTGTAATACTAGAAAGTTGTTCTATTCCAGAAGAAAATAATGGCTTTGCATTTACAAATGTCCCTACACCATGTCTACGAATGACAACATTTTCTTCTTCTAAAATACGCAACGCTTCCCTTAAAGTCGCTCTACTTACGCCAAGTTCTTTCGCTAAATCAAACTCTGATGGTAACTTTTGTCGTTCTTTATAAGCGCCATCTTTAATTTTTTCTTTGATGTGATCAATCACCCGTAGATATAGGTGACGACTATCAGATTTTACTGACATAAGACTCCCCCGCATTTCAATTATTCGACCTCTGATGTAAGACTTCTTTTCTCTTTTTTCAACTTACAACATAGTACAAATGACTAAACACCAAAATAAGTGTAATTGTCGAATAAATAATAATAATTTTTTAAAATAAAATTTTCACTCTTTATTGCATAAAAAAAACTTTGCACCATAAACATTCCTCATTTCGAGAAAAAGTTCGGCACAAAGATCCTTTACATCCTTTGTTACACACTTTTCCCCTCATAGTCTAGCAATTCATGGTTGCCAGGTAGAAACTTATGGACCTTATCTCCAAGATTATATGAGGCAGTGATTCTTTTCGAAGTAATCTTACCACTTGCTCTCATACGTGTCAACAAAATCTAACATTTTTCTGCATTAAATATCGAACATTTACATAAAACATACTAAAAGTATTCGTATTCTAAAGGGCACCCCTAAATGTAAGCCCTTTCTTTATCGCTGAGTATAGTATATAACAAAAACACTATATAAAAAAGCCTAATTGTAAAAACAATTAGGCTTTTTTTAAGAACTTTTTTCTTGTACATCATTAATGAGTACTTCCCTCGGTTTACTCCCTTCATACGGACCTACTACACCATTCATTTCCATTGCATCAATTAGGCGAGCAGCTCGCGTATAACCTACTCTAAACCTACGTTGTAACATAGAAACAGATGCTGTTTGCATTTCCACTACAAGTTGAACCGCTTCATCATATAATTCATCTTCTACTTCCTGCTTCGTATCAGGAACATCTTGCGGAATCATATCTTCTTGATATTGTGCTTTTTGCTGTCCAATAACATATTCTACAACTCTCTCAACTTCATCATCTGATAGAAATGCGCCTTGTACACGTACAGGTTTCGATGCACCAATTGGTATAAACAGCATGTCTCCACGACCTAGTAGCTTCTCTGCACCACCACCGTCAAGAATTGTACGAGAATCTGTTTGAGAAGATACAGCGAATGCAATACGTGATGGAATATTTGCTTTAATAACACCCGTAATAACGTCAACTGACGGACGTTGCGTTGCAATAATTAAATGAATACCAGCAGCACGAGCCATTTGCGCTAGACGCATAATCGCATCCTCTACATCAGACGAAGCAACCATCATTAAATCTGCTAACTCGTCCACAATTACTACAATATAAGGTAATTCGGGTTGTTTCGCTTCTGATTGACTATTATGCTCTTTTATATAATCGTTGTATCCTTCAATGTTACGTGTACCACTATGAGCAAACAATTCATAACGACGTTCCATTTCACTCACAACTTTTTTCAATGCTTGCGATGCTTTTTTCGGATCAGTTACAACTGGCGTTAACAAATGAGGCACACCGTTATATACATTTAGCTCTACCATTTTCGGGTCAATCATCATTAATTTTACTTCATGTGGTTTTGCACGCATTAAAATACTAACAATAATACCGTTAATACATACACTTTTCCCGCTACCTGTCGCACCAGCTACGAGTAAATGAGGCATTTTATTTAGACGGGCTAATACAGCTTCACCTGTAATATCTCGGCCAAGACCAATTAACAACTTCTCTTCCGGATGATTATTAGCCTTAGAGTCAAGAACTTCCCTCAGCGTTACCATCGAAACCTCTGAGTTTGGAACTTCGATCCCTACAGCTGATTTCCCGGGAATTGGCGCTTCAATACGAATGTCCTTTGCAGCTAAAGCAAGGGCTAAATCATCACTTAAACTGACAATTTTGCTTACCTTTACCCCCATATCAGGATACACTTCATATTTTGTAACTGCAGGACCTCTATGCACTTTTGTTACTTTCGCTTTCACTCCAAAACTTTGGAATGTACGTTCTAATTTACGAGCATTCTCATAAATTTCCGCATTTTCATTTGTAACTTGCTTATTCTTTGGAAATTTTAATATATCAAGTGAAGGAAGCTTGTAATCTTTATTTTCTACATTTGAAAATTGCATAGGAGGTGCTTGCGCTTCACTCTCTAACGATTCAACAATTTTTTCTCCACGCTTTTTCTTTGGTTCTTCAATTGGCGGAGTCTCTTCAATAAACGGTGAAGTGATCAACTCTTCTTGCTCTACTTCGATTCGTTTATCCTCTTCTTCATTTACAGGATAATTCTCAGTGAAATTCGAAATAATCGGAGGATCAATTGAGATTTCTTCCATCGGCTCAATAATTTCTTCTTGTTCTGCAGCACGTTTGCTTCTTGTGCTTCTTGTTGTTTTTTTCTTTTCTGTTTGTTCAGCCGTTCTTTTGGCTCTCCAATCTTTATAATCCCCTTGCATCACTTGAAACTGACTTCTAAGAATTCTACCAACTGGAGCTAACACTTCTCCAATATGCTTATTTGTTATACAAAGTATACCGAGAATAACTAGAATAATACCAATGATATAAGCTCCTACTTCGTCAAATAAGAAGTAACATGTTGCGAACATAAGCGCACCAAACATACCACCACCTAAATGAACGCTATCTGGCCCCTTTTTCATTTCAAGAAAGAAGTTATCTTTCGTACTCACAATAACAGAAGTATTTTGCACTGCTCCATCTTTTGTAAGAAGGTTAAATAATGTAATATGACTAAACATTAATATCGCCAATACAATTAAATAAAATCCAATTAATCGTTTATTTAAAAGGTTCGGCCATCCGCGTTTTATAACAAAGGAAACCGATAAAGCTATTACACCTAACACACCAATTATGTACCACTCACCAAAGAAGAAGCGAAAAAATAACACAAACGATTTCCCTACAACACCTAGCTGTAAAATCGTAATGATTGAAAGTGCAAAAAGAGTTAAACCGACGATTTCATAATACAAAGTTGGCTTTATCGTACGTCTTGCCTTTGCCTTCGTCCCTCTTTGCTTTTGTTTTGCCATTTCTTCACCTCGTGTTCTACATATAAGTAAAGCTCCCTTCAAAATGCTCTATTTATATGTCTGTTTTCTCTATTTTTCAGGTCTTTATATCTTCTATTTTTACACTTCTTGTAAAATGCTAAATAAACAGAAGAAAGCAGCCTACTCATGGCTGCTCAACCGTCTTGTTTTTTATATTATACCATAGCTTCTAAACAAAATCCTTCTTTTTGCTAAAAGGTTATTTTCTGACCGGGCTCAAACTCTAAATAGTGAAGTGGGTCCGTACTTAGCACACGTACAATAGAATAACATCCATGTTCCTCTTCAGAAACCATTAATTCCACACCATTTATATTTACAACTTTTTGACTTTCACATTGTGAATAATCGACCGGATACACAAGTTGCTCTGGCATAATTGTATATAAAATCATTGTAGCATTGTCCCTTCTGTACTATCTTCCGCACGAACATCTATTAATTCGTTTAATTTTCGAATCGCATTTCCAATACCGCCGACATCATCTATAAGACCGTACTTTACTGCATCTCCACCAATTACATTCGTCCCAATATCTCGCGTTAAATTTCCTTTCGCAAACATAAGCTCTTTAAAACGATCTTCTGTTACTTTCGAGTGCTTCGTCACAAAACGAATGACTCTTTCTTGCATCTTATCCAAATACTCAAATGTTTGTGGCACACCTATGACAAGACCTGTTAAACGAATTGGATGAATTGTCATCGTCGCAGTTTCCGCAATAAACGAATAGTCAGTAGAAACAGCAATCGGTACACCGATGGAATGTCCCCCACCTAAAACTAGAGATACTGTTGGTTTTGAAAGTGAAGCTACCATTTCAGAAATTGCTAGCCCAGCTTCAACGTCACCTCCAACTGTATTTAATATTAAAAGCAAACCTTCAATTTTCGGATTTTGTTCAATCGCAACAATTTGCGGAATGATATGCTCATATTTTGTTGTTTTATTTTGCGGTGGTAATTGAACATGACCTTCCACTTGTCCGATAATCGTTAAACAATGAATACGTGATTCATTCATCTGTGGTACATTTGTCTGTCCAAGCTGTTGAATTTTTTCAACTATTGAAGCCTCTTTTCCAGCTTCTTTTGGCTCAGCTTCTTTTTCTTCATTTGTATATCGATCACGTTCTGTCATTTCGCATCCCCTTTCACTCGTATATAACTATTATTTCTTAAGTTATAAATTTCATTCGATAGGGTTAAAAAGAAAAAAGATCACCCATAAGGGTGATCTTTTTATACTTCCATAATAATCGGTAAAATCATAGGTTTTCTCTTTGTCTCTTCGTACAAGAACTGTCCTAATAATTCACGAATATTTTGTTTTAACATTGACCATTCAATTGAATATTCTTTAATTGACTGCTCAACAATCATACGTACAATCTCTGTAGATCGTTCAATTAACGCTTCTGATTCACGAACATATACGAAACCACGTGAAATGATTTCTGGACCAGAGATAATTTTCTTTTCATCTTTACCAAGTGTTACAACAACTACTAGTATTCCATCTTGAGATAACATCTTTCTATCTCGAAGAACGATATTACCAACGTCACCTACACCTAATCCATCAATTAAAACATTACCAGCTTGTACTTTACCGACTAAGTTCGCTTCATCGTCACCAAAAGCAATTACATCGCCTTTTTCTACGATAAAGATATTTTCTCTTGTAATACCTACATCTTCAGCTAAATATGCATGTGCTTTTTGCATACGGAACTCACCATGTACGGGTACAAAGTACTTTGGTTTCATTAAATTTAACATTAATTTTAATTCTTCTTGGCTACCGTGACCTGACACGTGAACTTTTCGTTCGCCGTAATAAACAACTTCAGCTCCAGCTCTAAATAACAAATCAATAATTTTTGATACAGATATTTCATTACCCGGAATTGGTGAAGCAGCAATGATAACAGTATCACCTTTACGAATTGAAATTTGTTTATGTGCTTGTTTTGCCATTCTAGATAGAGCAGCCATCGGTTCACCTTGACTACCTGTCGTTAAAATAGCTACCTTTTTCTCTGGGAAGTTGTCTACTTCTTGTAATGAAATAACCATACCTTCTGGAACATCTAAATAACCAAGACGTCTTGCAATGTCTACTACTTTCACCATACTACGTCCTACTACCGCTACTTTTCGCCCTGTTTCAGCAGCTGCATCAAATACTTGTTGAATACGATGTACATTCGATGCAAATGAAGCAACGATAATACGACCTTCTGCACCGTAGAACACTTTAGAGATTTCTACACCAACTTCTTTTTCTGAACCTGTATAGCCTGGGCGCTCTGCGTTTGTACTATCAGATAATAAGCAAAGTACGCCTTCATTTCCGATTTGCGCCATTTTCCCAAGGTCTGCTCCACTATTTCCAATTGGAGTTTGATCGAATTTAAAGTCTCCCGTATATACGACTGCACCTTTTGATGTATGGAAACAAACGCCAACAGAATCCGGAATACTATGTGTCGTTCCGAAGAATGACACCGTTGTAGTGTTAAATTCTACTGTTGAATTTGAATCGATTGTTTTTAGGTCTACACGGCCTAACATGCCCGCTTCACCAAGTTTTTCTTGTATAAGTCCTACTGTTAATTTCGTTGCATAGACTGGAATAGATAATTTACGAAGTACATACACAATTCCACCAATATGATCTTCATGACCGTGAGTAATAAATAAACCTTTTACTCGCTCTTGATTTTCCACTAAATATGTAATATCAGGAATAACGATATCAATTCCAAACATTTCATCTCCCGGGAACATTAACCCTGCATCTACGATAAAGATTTCAGAATCAATTTCAACACAGTACATATTTTTCCCGATTTCACCTACTCCACCAAGAGCAAATACTTTAACAGACTCATTCTCTTTTCTCTTCATGTTGTTGCCTGGTTTAAAAATCTTGCAAACACTGATTTCACTAAAATTGCAGAGACACCAGGGGAAACTCTACAACCACCATATTTTCACCGTCCAAGACGAATGTCCTTACCGTTATGCGATATCATGTCCTTGTTTATTTTTTAAACCAGGTTTCACCTCTCTTTCATTATATAAATCAAATATCTTATTCGATATGATATGAAAATTTAATTAAATTATAATTTTTCCCAATTTTGCTAAGCATACCCGTACTAAGCTACTTAGCCATATTATACCTGATACAAGAAATAGAACACAAGTTAAATCGTGCGAAAGAAAGAGTAAAGGAACGGAATGACAACAAAAGTATCGAACGTATTTCCTTTATATTTACTCCGATTTTATACTCCATATTATTTTTAAGAACTAGCCATACATACGCTAAATTCATTTCATAATAGGAAGTTTCAAGATTTATTTTTCTAGAATCCAACAAAAACACTTACAAAATGGAGTTTTTTTATGAATTACGTCACATTTGAGGGGATTTCTCTAAAAACAGACACCGTAGTTTATTACGTTTATGCCATAATATCTATCATTTTTTGACTCAGTTAAAGGGGTACGATTATTTTCTTATACACATAATGAAGAAGCGATTAATATTCTTATAAGAACACATATAAGTGAGAAAAAGAGGAAAAGATTTGCATATAATAAAAAATGACCTAGTTCTACACTAGGTCATTTTTTATTAACGAGGGATAGATTGCATTACAGATTGTAACGTTACTCTTTCTTCTTCTGTTAATGGAAGAAGTGGTAAACGTACAGAACCTACATCTAATCCAACCATTTGTAACGCTGTTTTTACTGGAGTTGGACTTGGCGCCATAAATAATGAATCAGTTACTCTTACAAGTAATTGATGTAATTTTTGTGCCTTCTTAAATTCTCCTGCTTGAAATGCTGTAATCATTTCTTGCATTTCGTTTCCGATAACATGAGAGGCTACCGAAACGATACCTTTCGCTCCAACTGCCATAGCTGGTAACGTTAAACCGTCATCACCGCTGTATACCGCAAAGTCGTCCGCTGTTTTTTCAATGATTTCTGTCATTGTTAACACATCGCCGCCGGCATCTTTAATAGCAACAATGTTTTCTATTTCTGATAAACGAACAACTGTATCAACGGAGATTTGTACAATAGATCGTCCTGGAACGTTATATAGCATAACCGGAAGCGGCGTGCTTTCAGCAATTGCTTTAAAATGCTGATACATTCCTTCTTGACTCGGTTTGTTATAATACGGTGCTACTAGCATTACTGCATCCACACCAACTTCTGTTGCCTTTTTAGTTAAGTCAATAGAAGCATGCGTATTATTGCTACCTGTTCCAGCGATTACGGGCACTCTTTTATCGACAACAGATACGACATGGCGATATAACGCTACTTTCTCTTCTGAAGTTAATGTAGGAGATTCTCCTGTCGTTCCTCCTACCACGATTGCTGTTGTACCGTTATCAATTAAATAATTTACCAATTTCGTTGTCTTTGCAAAATCGATATTCCCGTTTATATCAAACGGTGTTACCATCGCGGTTGCAATTGTCCCAAAATCTATCATGGTCTCACTCCTTATTGTTCCAGTTGCTTTTCTTTTGAAAGCTCAAACGCACTATGTAATGCATTTACAGCCTCCACTAAATCAGTTTCTTTTACAAGAACCCAAATTGTTGTATGACTATCTGCCGATTGCAGGATTTGAATACCTTTTTCCGCTAAAGCTGTAACGATTTTCGCAGTAACCCCTGGGTATCCTGCCATTCCAGCCCCAACGATAGATACTTTCGCACAATGTTCTGTCACAATTGGCTCATATCCAAGGTTCTGTAATAATTTAACTGCATGACTTGATACATTATCACTCACCGTATATGCTACGCCAGTAGGTGAAATATTAATTAAATCAACACTTATTCCTTCGTTCGCCATCTCTTTAAACACATGTTGTTGCAAATCATATGCCGTTTCTTTTGCAAGCACTTTAATTTGCGTTACGTTTGATACGTGGGCAATGCCTGTAACAGGACGTTCTTCTACATCACGACCTCTTGTAGCACCGTCATATGCTGAAATAAGCGTACCTTCACTATCAGAATACGTAGAACGTACACGAAGTGGCACTTTTGCATGCATCGCAATTTCAACTGCACGTGGATGAACGACTTTCGCACCTTGATAAGCCATGTTACAAATTTCGTTATACGTTACAGTTTGAAGATGACGTGCATCTTTTACAATACGAGGATCCGCAGTCATAACACCTTCTACATCAGTGAATATATCGATGTATTCAGCATGAAGTGCAACACCTAATGCTGAAGCTGAAGTATCACTACCTCCGCGTCCAAGTGTTGTCGTATCACCTTTTTTCGTTTGTCCCTGGAATCCTGTAACGACGATTACATCTACATTTTCTAACTCTTCATGTATACGATCGCAATTCATTTCAATAATCTTTGCATTCGTAAAGTCATCATTCGTTACAAAACCAGCTTGTGCACCATTTAATGCTGCTGCTTTTATACCGTTCTCATTCAACATATTAGAGAAAACAATTGCAGAGATTAACTCTCCACACGATAATAATAAATCTTGCTCACGCTTAGAAATAGTAGATTCCTCTTGATTTACAAGACTTAATAACGTATCCGTTGCATATGGTTCACCTTTACGGCCCATAGCAGATACGACAGTAACTACTTTATAACCAGCAGCTAATGATTTTTTTATATGATGAAGCGCATGCTTACGTCCATTGTCATCACGTACTGATGTGCCACCAAATTTTTGAACAATTATTTTCATATTTTGCACCTTCTCTTAGCCGTTTACACTAATTGTAATTTTACTAAGCGCTCTGCAATTTGAACAGAATTCCATGCAGCGCCTTTTAATAAGTTATCAGATACGACCCAAAGATGGAATCCTTTATCGTTATTTAAATCTTTACGGATTCTTCCAACGAATACTTCGTTTTTACCTACTGCAGTAGCTGGCATTGGATATAACTGCTCTTCTGGATTATCTTGTAGAACAATACCTTCCGCATTTGCAAGTAAGCTCTTTAATTCTGCTACTGTTACGCCTTCTTTTTCTACTTCGATGTAAACAGACTCAGAGTGTCCTGATACAACTGGTAAACGTACACATGTTGCCGCTACTTCTAATTCAGGCATATGCATAATTTTTTTCGTTTCGTTAATCATTTTCATTTCTTCAAACGTAAATCCATTATCTTGGAATTTATCAATCTGTGGAATCGCATTAAAAGCAATTGGGAAATGCTTCTTATCACCTGATACAGGAAGAACATTTGCCTTAACTTCTTCGCCATTTAAGATTGCTTGTGATTGTTCATGCAGTTCTTCAATAGCTGCCGCACCAGCACCTGATACAGCTTGATATGTGGAAACGATTACTCGTTTTAAACCATATTGCTGACGAACTGGCTCAAGAGCTACTACCATTTGAATTGTAGAACAGTTTGGATTTGCAATAATACCATTATGTTCTTTTAAGTCGTTTTCATTTACTTCAGGTACAACAAGTGGCACGTTTTCTGTCATACGGAATGCACTTGTATTATCAACAACAATCGCACCGCGTTTTGCTGCTTCTGGCGCTAATTGTTTCGATACAGATCCACCAGCACTAAATAGTGCAATATCTACTCCTTCAAAGCTTTCAGGAGTTGCCTCTTGAACTGTAAATTCTTCGCCTTTAAATACAAGTTTCTTACCTGCAGATCGTTTAGATGAAAGTAACGTTAATTTCCCGATTGGAAATTCTCGTTTCTCTAAAGTATTTAACATTTGTTCACCAACTGCGCCGGTTGCTCCAACTACAGCGACATGAAAAGTTTTTTGCTTTTCCATCACTATGCCCCTTTCTAGATACCAATCCTTCTATAACTTAGAATCAGAAGGAGTATACAATACCCCTTCTAATCTTAATAACGTTAATTTTATCATATTCTACAGTAAGAATGATGGTTTCATCAAAAATTGTCCGTTTTTTTTCGTTTTTTAATTCATATATCTGAATTTTTCTACGACCACCGGTTGCAATTGCTTCCCTTGCAGCGCTTCTAATACTGTATCTTCCAGTAACTCCATACGAGCTACCATTGAGTTCGGTTTTTTCTCTGGCGCATCTTGACCGAATGGGACGAAGTAGATGTTTTTTGTTGCCATTAGGCGCATGAGATTTACCCCATTTAACCCTAAAGCATCATTCGTCGAAACCGCCAATACGACAGGCTTGCCATTTCTTAGCGTCGCTTTTGCTGCCATTAGTACTGGAGAATCTGTCATTGCATTTGCAAATTTACTCATAGAATTTCCTGTTAAAGGAGCGATTACCATGCAGTCTAATGGAATTTTAGGTCCAAGTGGCTCTGCTCCAACAATTGAATTAATTGCTTTAAAACCTGTTATTTCTTCAATCTTCTTAATCCACTCTGCTCCTTCTCCAAATCTAGTATTTGTTGATTGAACAGTGTATGAAACAACAGGACGTACTTCTGCTCCTTCAGCAATTAATTTTTCTAAGTGCGGCATAACTTCCTCATACGTACAATGTGAACCTGTAAATCCGAAACCAATTCGTTTCCCCTTCAAACTCATTTCTTTTCCTCCTCCTTTGCGATTGCATCTGCTGCTAATAACTGAGAAAGAACATTTGCTAAAATTTGCCCAGCCGTTTTTGGGGCAACAATACCTGGTAATCCAGGTGCTAGCAATGCTTTGACTCCTCTTTTTTCTGCATATCTAAAGTCGGTACCGCCTGGTTTAGAAGCTAAATCAATCACTAACGTATGAGCTGGCATTTTTGCAATAACATTCGCTGTTACAACGAGGTGCGGAATCGTATTAATTACAATATCGATATTTCCTACTTCTTTCTCTATGTCTTGCATATGAAAAGGAGAAAACATCATTTCTGTAATACGTGCAATATGTTCAGATCGTCTTGCTCCAACTTTGACATGGGCTCCTAATGATTGAAATGCTCTCGCAACACTCATTCCTGTTCTACCAAATCCTAGAACCATTACATTGGACCCATGAATTGTATAGTCGGTATGTTGAATTACCATCATTAATGTACCTTCTACCGTTGGAATAGAATTGTATATTGCTACATCATCACGATCAAATAATTTAACAAGTTTTCGGTTCGTAGTAGATACGAGATTTTCCAAGTAAGGTGTACCAATACCTGAATATATAGTAAAGTGTTCTGGTGTATTTTCAATTTGTTCTTTCGTTATTGAAACTTTTTCATTTGAAAAAATAGTATCTACTTCTCCTTTGGCATTTGTACCGGCAACCGGCAAAATAATTGCGTCTACAGAAGTGAAATCTAAATTTTGTATACTTTCTTTTGCTGCCCCTGTGAAACCATGATCTAACTGATCAAAACCTATCAAAGAAAGTTTCGCATCCAATTCAACTAGCTTACGAATTACTTCTAGCTGCCTTGCATCTCCTCCTATGACAGCAATATGCATCTCAGTCAACATTCCCTAATTCACCTTCTTTTTCTGTCATTTATAAGAAAAGTGCCTACTTTTTCTTTTTCCTCCACATCATATGTAATGTACGAGTTTATGGTGATTGAAAATCCAAATGCACATATGATTTATCAGGTTTCTATGTAGATACAAAAAAAGATGACCAAAATGGCCATCCTTCACTCCGAATTTGAACGATCTATACTATCACAAAGAAGCATATCGTGTCCGACTTTCTTTATTTGACTCCATGCCACCCTTACTTCTTGTGGTTCCTTTTTAAAACCTCCCCACTTCCCTACAGGTATTATAAGTGTTTGTATTTGCCCGTCTTTCTCATTAATCTCTAAATCCATATAACCTAAGACTCCCATTTTTTCCGCTTTTTCTATATCTACAACCTCTTTACCACTTAATTCACTTAATCGCATACACACTCCACTCCCCTAATGAATTTTTCATTTGCATTGTCTATAATTAGTACCTATTCTATATGTATAAAAAAAATAACCTTCTCTCATTTAAAAAGAGAGAAGGTTATTTTTTTTACATCGTAAAAATTGATTATAGTTTTATTCCTTTTGGAAGTTTTCCGTCTGGACTAATAAGTGCTGCAGAGAACTCGTCAGTAAACATATTGCGAATTAATCCGTCCACATTTTCTTTTGTTACAGTGTTTACACTTTCAATAATCTCATCAAGTGAACGATGTTTACGAAGAAGCAATTCATTTTTACCGTTACGGCTCATACGGCTATTTGTACTTTCTAAACTTAACATTAAGTTTCCTTTTAATTGCTCTTTACTATTCATAAGCTCTTTTTCTGTAATACCTGTATTTTTCAATGTCTCTAATGTTTCTTGCATTGTTTCATACAATGTATCTAATTGTTGGCTACCTGTTCCACCGTAAAGTGTTAACATGCCTGTATCTTCATAAGAAGAGTGGTAAGAAAATACTGAGTAAGCTAATCCACGTTGCTCACGTACTTCTTGGAATAAACGGCTACTCATGCTACCGCCTAAAACATTATTTAATACAATTAAGTTATAAATATCTTCGTGTCCCATTTGTAAGCCTTTATATCCTAGACATAAATGAGCTTGTTCCGTTTCTTTTTTACGGGCTACCTTATTGAAATGGAAAATTGGGCTATGTACTTGTTCACGGTTTGTTGTTCCTTCATAACTACCGAAATATTGCTCCACTGTTTGTAAAAATGCTTCATCAATATTTCCTGCGATTGATACAACTACATTTTCAGGTGTATAATGATCTTTTATATATTGACGTAACGTATCACCTGTAAACGTATTAAGCGTTTCTTCTGTTCCTAAAATAGGATATCCAAGTGGATGCGTTTCATATGTTGCTTTCGTTAACATATCATGCACAATATCATCTGGAGCATCTTCGTACATTTTAATTTCTTCACATACGACATTCTTCTCTTTTTTCAGTTCTTCCTCATCAAATGTTGAATTAAAGAACATATCTGCTAAAACATCTAAAGCATATTTAGCATGCTCATCTAATACTTTTGCATAGTAACATGTATATTCTTTTGAAGTAAATGCATTCACTTGACCACCAATGCTATCAAATGATTCTGCAATCTCTCGTGCACTACGTGTTTCTGTCCCTTTAAAGAACATATGCTCTAAAAAGTGAGAAATCCCATTATTTTTTTCATTTTCATTTCTTGATCCCGCATGGATCCAAATACCAATTGCAACCGATCTTACAGTTGGTATATTCTCCATAACTATTCTTACACCATTTTTACAAGTATATTTTTTAATCAAAAACTTTCCTCCTACTGCCAGTTTCTCTAAATAAAACGCTATTATTTAATGATAACAAGTTTAAGGATGAATGTCATGCAAATGTATTTAATCCACACGTTTTTCATCCAGTAATTCAGTTATATTCCCCACTTTATATCCTTGTTCCTTCAATTTTGTAATCATTATATCTAAAGCCTCTGCTGCAGACGAAGTAGGATGCATTAATATGATAGCACCTGGATGTATTTTTCTCATTACTCTCTGCAATAGTACATCCGGCTCAGGTCGCTTCCAATCAATCGTATCTACAGTCCACATAATCGTTCCCATTTGAAAATCATCTGCAATCTTTACGACTTCATCTCGAAAACTTCCACTCGGCGGGGCAAACCATCTTACTTTTTGATTCGTTACTACTTCTATCATTCGATTTGTTTTTTGTAACTGCTCTCGTATTTCATCAGACGATAACGTTTTCATATTTGGATGTGTGTATGAGTGATTTCCAACTTCTTGTTTTGCATCGACAATCATTTTTGCAAATCGCAAATTTTCTTTCACCCAACGTCCTTCTAAAAAGAAAGTGGCCTTCACATCATGCTTTTTCAATATCTCTAATATGCGAGGCAAATACTCATTTCCCCATGCCACATTTATTGTTAATCCTACCATCTTTTTATTTGGATGCCCTCTATAAATTGGAGCTGGTGATAAATCTTCTAAATGAACACTCGGTGAGACTTCTTTGAATTCAAGATATTTTTGATCAAATTCCTTTAGCTTCTTCATATTATTATACGATGCTTCAATATCCACTTGTCTTCCATTATATCCAGGTGTTGCCTTCCATATTTTATCAATCATCGCATTTTGAGGTGCAATCTCATACTGTTTTGCATGCTTTTGAATTTCTTCATGCAAGTTATCTTGCGCAAAAACAGAATAAGAGCCTAAACTGACATATAAAGAAAATATACATATGTATGCCAATATACGAACTTTCATATAAACCCTCCCAAATTAACTATATAAAAACATTTTCTTCTTATCTTTGTTAATTTGAGCGTTATAATGAAAACTATACCTATACCGACATAAAAATATATTGAACATCATGTTTTTTACATAACAAAAAAAGCCAGTTAAACTGGCTTTTACTTATTGCTGCTCTTGTTTGTTTTCTTCTTTAGCAGCTTCTTTTTCTTGCTCTTCTTTTAGCAATACTTTTCTAGATAGATTTACGCGACCTTGCTTGTCAATCTCGATAACTTTAACCGTAATTACGTCACCGATTTTTACAACGTCTTCTACTTTACCTACACGCTCAAGTGCAAGTTCAGAAATGTGAACTAATCCATCTTTACCGCTGAATAATTCAACGAAAGCACCGAATTTCTCAACACGTTTCACTTTTCCTTCGTAGATTTCACCTACTTGTACTTCGCGAACGATATCTTCGATAATTTTCTTAGCTTTGTCGTTCATTTCTTGGTTTATTGAAGAAATGAATACTGTGCCATCTTGCTCGATGTCAATTTTAACGCCAGTTTCTTCAATAATTTTATTGATTTGTTTACCGCTCGGTCCGATAACGTCACGGATTTTATCTGGATTAATTGTCATTGTAATAATCTTTGGAGCGTACGCTGATAATTCAGTGCGTGGCTCTGGAATAACAGATAACATATGATTTAGAATGTGCACACGACCAACTTTCGCTTGTTGTAATGCCTCTTCTAAAATTTCACGAGATAGACCATCGATTTTAATGTCCATTTGTAGTGCAGTTACACCTTGTGCTGTACCTGCTACTTTAAAGTCCATATCACCTAAATGATCTTCCATACCTTGAATATCAGATAAAATTGTGTAATGCTCACCAGTTTTAACTAGACCCATTGCAATACCTGCAACTGGAGCTTTAAGTGGAACACCAGCATCCATCATTGCTAAAGTACTACCACAAATACTTGCTTGTGAAGTAGAACCATTTGATTCTAAAACTTCAGATACAAGACGTACTGTGTATGGGAAATCTTTTTCAGATGGAATTACAGGCTCAAGTGCACGTTCTCCTAGTGCACCGTGACCGATTTCACGACGACCTGGTCCACGCATTGGTCTTGTTTCACCAACACTAAATGATGGGAAATTGTAATGGTGCATAAAACGTTTTGATTCTTCTACGCCAAGACCATCTAAAATTTGCACATCGCCTAATGCACCTAATGTACAAATACTTAATGCTTGTGTTTGTCCACGAGTGAACAAACCAGAACCGTGTGTACGAGATAAAATACCAACCTCTGATGCTAATGGACGGATTTCGTCACCTTTACGGCCATCTGGACGGATTTTTTCAACTGTAATAAGACGACGTACTTCTTCTTTTACAATTTTATATAAAATCTCATTTACTTGTCCTAATGTATCAGCGTCAGCTTCCTGCGCTTCGTAATGCTCAATAACACGCTTTTTCACTTCGTTAATTGCATCTTCACGTGCATGTTTCTCATGTACTTGAATTGCTGAATGCATATCTTCTTCAGCCATTTCACGTACAGCTTGGTTAAGATCAGCGTCAACTTCATAAAGTTTCACTTCTGATTTCTCTTTACCTACAGCTTGTACAATCTCTTCTTGGAATGCAATTAGACGTTTAATTTCGTCATGACCAAACATAATTGCTTCTAACATTGTTTCTTCAGGTACTTGATCTGCTCCTGCTTCAACCATGTTAATCGCATCTTTCGTACCAGCTACAACTAAGTGGATATCACTTTGTTCTTGCTGTTCTACTGTTGGGTTAATAACGAATTCGCCATTAATACGGCCAACTGTCGCACCAGCGATTGGACCTTCAAATGGAATATCTGAAATCGATAACGCTAATGAAGAACCAAGCATAGCTGCCATTTCAGAAGAACAATCTTGATCAACACTCATTACAATGCTGACAACTTGTACTTCGTTACGGAAGCCATCTGCGAATAGCGGACGAATTGGACGGTCGATTAAACGACTTGCCAAAATTGCTTTTTCACTTGGACGACCTTCACGCTTAATAAAACCGCCAGGAATTTTTCCGACTGCATATAAACGCTCTTCATAGTTTACTGTAAGTGGGAAGAAATCTACATTTTTTGCTTCTTTTGATGCAGTTGCTGTAGATAGAACCGCTGTATCGCCATATCTTACTAATACTGCTCCGTTCGCTTGTTTTGCAAGCTGACCAGTTTCAACTGTTAGCTGGCGACCAGCTAAATCTATCGAGAAGACTTGCTTTTCTTGACTCATTTAAGTACCCCTCTCAATTTAAAGTATTCAATTCTTCTATGTAAATGGATAGTATATCACAATATTCTACCTCTAGTATTGCCTAAAATTAAGTAAGCTATAAAGCGTAGAAGATATATTTTTACCTAACAAAAAAGCGGGAATATTCCCGCTTCTTTGACTATCGACGTAAGCCAAGCTTTGTGATTAATTCACGGTAACGTGTGATATCGCTATTACGAAGGTAAGTTAGTAAGTTACGACGTTTACCAACCATCTTTAATAGACCACGACGTGAATGATGATCTTTCTTGTGAGTACGTAAGTGCTCGTTTAGAGTGTTAATTTGCTCCGTTAGGACAGCAATTTGAACCTCCGGAGAACCAGTATCAGTCTCATGAGTTCTAAATTGTGCAATGATTTCATTTTTACGTTCTTGTGTTAAAGCCATCCTATTTCACCTCCTATTAATTAAACCCCCAATTACCTAGCAAGCGTCGGTGAGTCGCAATGCCAAGCAATGGTTGTCATAAAGTACATAACATAGAATACTACTTTTCATTTGAAAAAGCAAGTATATTCTTTTCGCTCATAAAATATTCTTGTGCTGTTTTCTTATCTTTTGCGATTTGTTCAACTAACTCATCAATACCGTTGAATTTCTTTTCTGCTCTTATACGCATATGCCACTCTACTGTAACATTTTGATCGTATATATCTTTGTTAAATTCAAATAAGTGCACTTCAATTGATAATTGACGCTCATCTTCTTTAAAAGTCGGTTTATATCCAATATTACATACACCATCGTACCATTCATCGTGAACTTTTAATCTCACTGCATAAACACCTACAGGTGGCAATAAATACTCATCACTTAAACCTACATTAGCTGTTGGAAAACCAATTTGACGCCCACGTTTGTCGCCGTGTATAACTGTTCCCGCTACAGTATAGGCTCTACCTAAAATAGATGGAATTTGCTCCATTTCGCCATTTCGAATTAACTTTCGTAATGCTGTAGAACTTACTTTCTCTTCTTGAAATTCAACTTTTTCAATCACAGTCTGTGTAAACTCCCCTCTTGCATGAAATGGTAAAGTCTCCATCTTTCCTTTTCCTAAACGTCCATATGAATAATCAAACCCTGCTACTACATGCTTTACATTTAAACCAATAATATAATCATCTACAAATTGTTGCGGTAATAACCCTGCAAATGATTCATCAAATTTAATCACATATAATATATCGATTCCTAAGCTTTCGACTATTTTTTCTTTATCGCGCATTGGTGTAATATACTCCACATGCGCATCCTTTTTCCCTAAAACAACAGATGGATGAGGATGAAATGTCATAACTGCACTTTTATATCCTCGTTCGTCCGCTATTTTTTTCGCAGTTCGAATTACACATTGATGTCCTAAATGAATGCCATCAAAAAATCCTAATGCCATTACAGTAGGTGGTAATTCTAATTTATTTTGTTCATGTGGATGAGTTAAATGAATAAGTTTCACGCTTGAATTCACCTTTTTCTGTAATAATCCTTCCAATAATTCATTATAGCTTTAGTTCTTGATTATTCACAAGTACTTTCATCGGCTTTAACATGCCAGGATGTTTCGGATGATGTTCATAAATTGCTAAGCAACGATCATTTTTATCAAACACTGTAATAAATGGTGCTGTTATTTCTAATTCATTCTTTAAGAACATACCATTCTTTATTTTCTCTGCTTGCTTTTCATCTACAACCATTTTTGGAAACTTACTTAATGCTTCATCAATTGAAATGAAGATAGACTCTACTGTTCCATTTTGCACGTTTTCTTCAATTTCTTCAAATGATATGCAATCTTCTAATAAAAATTCACCAGATGCCGTTCTTACAAGGTGAGACATATGTGATGGGAAACCAAGTTTCTCCCCGATCATTACAGCTAATGTTCTTACATATGTTCCTTTACTACACGTTACACGGAAACGGAATGAAATATTTTCACCTTCAAAAACTTCACGATCATCAAGTAATACGAATTCATGAATTGTAATTGTACGAACTGGACGTTCCACCTCTTGTCCTGCTCTTGCATATTCATATAATTTTTTCCCGTTTACTTTTACAGCCGAGAACATTGGTGGCATTTGTTCAATCGTGCCTGTTAATTCCGCAAGGGCTTTCTCTACTTCCATACGAGTAATAGTACGATCTACATTTTTCGTTTCAACAACCTCACCAGAAGCGTCTTCAGTTGTCGTCGAAAACCCTAATGTTACTTCACCTTCATATGTTTTCGTTTCACTTGTTAAAAATTGTGCAATTTTCGTTGCTCGTCCCACACAAATAGGTAATACTCCTGTTACATCTGGATCTAATGTTCCCGTATGACCAATTCTCTTTTCTCGCAATATCTTTCTTAATTTAAATACACAATCATGTGATGTCATGCCTTTTGGCTTATGTAATAATACTACACCTTCCATATATGTTCACCTCATCATAATTCTTTCGTATTAAATATCCAAAACTTATTTTGCATTGAAAAAATGGATAGACAAATGTCTATCCATTATTCTTCACGTTTACCGTCTTTATTAATTTCATGTAAAAGTGTATCAATTCGATGACCATATCCGATAGACTCATCAAACTCAAAGGTAATTTCCGGTGTTTTACGAAGACGAATACGTTGGCCAATTTCTGAACGAATAAAGCCTTTTGCCTTCGCTAAACCTTTTAAAGTATTTTCTTTCTGTTCTTCGTCACCTAAAACAGAAATATATACTTTAGCAATTTGTAAATCACCACTCACTTGTACATCTGTTACTGTAACAAATCCAATACGTGGGTCTTTAATTTTACGACTGATAATATCGCCTAATTCTTTTTTCATTTGCTCGCCCACACGGTTCGCACGTAATTTCATAACTCTTCACCTCATTCAATACCATTCCAAATGTGTTATTGTACGTTCAATTTCAGGAAATGAATCGATGTACTCAAGTACACGATTCATTTCTTTTTCACAGATAACACGATTTGAGGATACGGAAACAATTGCAATTTCTGTACGTTGCCATACATCTTGATGCCCAACTTCAGAAACAGCTACATTATAGCGCTGTTTCACACGAGTTAACACACGTTGTAAAATTGCACGTTTCTCTTTTAAAGAATGCACATCGTAAATCATACACTCGAATGAGAGTGAAGCGATAATCATCGCTTCACTTCTTCCATAATGTACGCTTCAATGATGTCCCCTTCTTTAAGATCATTATATCTCTCAATTGTAATACCACACTCATAGTTTTGTGCAACTTCTTTTACGTCGTCTTTGAAACGTTTTAACGTATCAAGTTGTCCTTCGAAAATTACTACGCCGTCACGGATAATACGTACGCCACTATCACGCGTAATTTTACCGTCTGTTACGTAACAACCTGCGATTGTTCCAACTTTTGTTACTTTAAACGTTTGACGAACTTCTGCTTGACCGATTACTTTTTCTTCGAATTCTGGATCAAGCATACCTTGCATCGCTGCTTCAATCTCTTCGATTACTTTATAAATAATACGGTGTAAACGAATATCAACGTTCTCTAATTCAGCTGTACGCTTCGCGTTCACATCTGGACGTACGTTAAATCCAATTACAATTGCATTAGATGCAGAAGCTAAAATGATATCAGATTCTGTAATCGCACCTACACCAGTGTGAATGATTTTAACTTTTACACCTTCAACATCAATTTTACGAAGTGATGCTGCCATCGCTTCAACAGAACCTTGTACGTCTGCTTTTACGATTAAGTTAATTTCTTTTACATCGCCCTCTTGGATTTGTTGGAATAAATCTTCAAGGCTTAATTTAGATTTCTCACCACGTTGTGCAACTAAAGCTTCTTGTGCACGTGATTCACCAATTTGACGAGCTTTCTTCTCATCAGCGAATGCCATGAAACGATCTCCAGCCTGTGGTACTTCGTTTAAACCAGTAATTTCAACAGGAGTTGATGGACCAGCAACTTTTACACGACGACCAATATCACTTACCATTGCACGAACACGTCCGAATGAAGTTCCAACAACGATTGGATCTCCAACTCGAAGCGTACCGTTTTGAACAAGTAATGTCGCGATAGTTCCTTTACCTTTATCAAGCTGTGCTTCGATTACTGTACCAGTTGCATAGCGGTTTGGATTTGCTTTATATTCTTCTACTTCACTTACAAGAAGGATCATTTCTAGTAAGTTGTCAATGCCTTCGCCTTGAATTGCAGAAATTGGTACGAAAATAGTATCTCCGCCCCAAGCTTCTGGAACTAATTCATATTCTGTTAGTTCTTGCATTACGCGATCAGGGTTTGCAGCTGGTTTATCCATTTTATTCACAGCAACAATAATTGGTACTCCTGCTGCCTTCGCATGGTTAATTGCTTCAACCGTTTGTGGCATAACACCGTCATCCGCTGCAACAACAAGGATTGTAATATCCGTTACTTGTGCACCACGAGCACGCATCGTTGTAAATGCTGCGTGACCAGGTGTATCTAAGAATGTAATCTTCTTATCGTTTACTTCAACTTGATATGCACCGATATGCTGAGTAATTCCACCCGCTTCGCCTGCAGTTACTTTTGAGTTACGAATAGAATCCAGTAATGTTGTTTTACCGTGGTCAACGTGTCCCATGATTGTAACTACAGCTGGACGTTCTTTTAAGTTCTCTTCATCATCTTGCTCATCAATGAATGTTTCAAACTCAGTCTCGCTCACAATTACTTCTTCTTCTACTTCAATACCGTAGTCGTTAGCAATTAACTCAATTGTATCTTTATCCAAGTCTTGGTTAATTGTTGCCATAATTCCAAGCATGAAGAGCTTCTTAATAATTTCAGATGGCTCTTTGCTTAATTTTTTAGCAAGATCTCCTACTGTAAGGCTTCCAGAGAAAGTAATTTTATCTGGTGTTTCTACAATTTGAGTTTGTTGTCTACCAGCAAAGTTCTCTTGACGTTTGTCTTCGTTCCCTTTGCCTTTTTTCTTTTTCTTATTGCTGTTCTTTTTACTGCGAACAACTTTTTCTTCTACTTCAAACTCATCTGCAACAGAAGGTTTTTCAGTTTGATATTCATTATCTAATTTATTTACTACTTCATCGTCTAACATTGTCATATGATTCGAAACCTCGATATTCATTTCTTTTAGTTTTGTCATAAGATCTTTACTTGAGATATTATGTTTTTTTGCATATTCATGCACTCGAATTTTACTCATACCTTCACCCCCGGTAATTTGTATCGAGCATGCTACGCAGCTTTTTCGCAAAGCCTTCATCTAACACAGCTACAACGACTCGCTCATCTCTCCCAATCGCATGCCCTAATTGTTGTCGATTTTCGACCTTTCTCATTGGTACGTTGTAGTACGTAGTTTTATCTGTGATGCGTTTTGTAGTATTTACTGACGCATCTTCAGATAGCAATACAAGTTTTGCTTTGCCACTTCGTACTTCTTTTAAAACGAGTTCTTCACCCGAAATAATTTTCCGAGCCCGGTTTGCTAGTCCTAAAAACGATTTCCAATCGGACACTTATTTCGACTCCTTCTCAACAAGCTCAAGAAGCTCTTCATATAAAGAACCGTCGATTTTCGCTTTTAGATGATGTTCCAAAACATTTTTCTTTTGAGCTTGAAGAATGCTCTCCTTGTCCTTCGACAAGTAAGCACCTCGTCCTGATTTTTTCCCAGTTAAATCAATGGACACTTCTCCCTCTTTGGAACGAACAATGCGAACGAGCTCTCGTTTTGATTTCATTTCTTGCGTTGCAACACATTTTCGTAACGGAACTTTTCGATTGCTCATACTCATCACCTCTATTCGATTTCGTCTTCCACTGAATCGAATCCAAATGCGATTACGCTATCTTCTTCTGTTACAATACCAAGTTGTTTCGCATCAGACTCACTCTTAATGTCAATTTTCCAGCCTGTTAATTTAGCTGCAAGACGTGCATTTTGTCCACGCTTACCGATAGCTAATGATAGCTGGTGGTCTGGAACAACTACTGTTGTCGCTTTTTCTTCTTCATCTACAAGTACTTTAACAACTTGTGATGGGCTTAATGCATTTGCAACATATTCAACTGGATCATTTGACCAGCGAACGATGTCAATTTTTTCACCTTTTAATTCGTCTACAATGCGTTGTACACGTTGCCCTTTTGGTCCTACACAAGAACCAACTGGATCAACATCAGTGTTCTCTGCATATACAGAGATCTTAGAGCGATCGCCAGCTTCACGTGCTACAGAACGAATTTCTACAGTTCCATCATAGATTTCAGGAACTTCCATTTCGAATAAACGTTTTAAAAGACCAGGATGTGTACGTGATACGTAAATTTGTGGTCCTTTTGTCGTTTTTTCTACTTTCGTAATGAATACGCGAATACGATCATGTGGTTTGTATTGCTCATTAGGCATTTGCTCACTTACAGGTAATAAAGCTTCTACTTTTCCTAAGCTTACATAGATGAAACGAGCATCTTGACGTTGTACAATACCTACCATAATATCTTCTTCACGGTCACTAAACTCAGAGTAAATAACACCGCGCTCTGCTTCACGCACTCGTTGTGTTACAACTTGTTTTGCAGTTTGTGCTGCAATACGACCAAAGTCTTTTGGTGTTACTTCAATTTCTAGTACGTCACCATCTTGATAGTTTGGATTAATTTGTCTTGCTTCCTCTACAGAAATTTCAAGACGTGGATCAAACACATTGTCTACTACGTCTTTACGTGCTAAAACTTGAATTGTTCCCACTTCTGGGTTAAAGCTCACACGAACGTTTTGTGCTTGATTAAAATTGCGCTTATAAGCAGAGATTAAAGCTGCTTCAATCGCATCAATAATAATGTCTTTGCTAATGCCTTTTTCAGATTCTAATACGAGCAAAGCATCTAATAACTCAGTGCTCATGAAGATCCCCCTTCTAACTAAAACGTAACAGCAAGTCGCGCATTTGCGACTTTATCCATCGAAATTTGGATTTCTTTTTTACGTGTTTTAATTGTTAATAATAATGTTATTGTTGTACCATCGTAAGAAAGCAGCTTTCCTTCAAACATCTTTTCACCATCAATCGGCTCATATGTTTTAATTGCCACTTGTTTTCCTACCGCTTGCTGGAAGTCTTTTTCTTTCTTTAATGGGCGTTCCGCTCCAGGAGATGATACATCCAAAAAGTAAAGATGAGGAATTGGGTCCTCTTTATCTAAAGCTTCGCTTAAACGTTCACTTACCGCACCGCATTCTTCAATGTCGACTCCCTTTTCAGAATCGATGAATACGCGTAAGAACCAGTCTTGTCCTTCTTTCACATACTCTACATCTACAAGTTCAAGATTTAACTCTTCAACGATCGGCTGCGCAAATGCTTCTACAACTTCTGTGACTTTCTTATCCATAAACAGCCTCCTTCCTGCCGTCATGTACCATTTAAAAGAAGAAGACCCCGCCAATTTAAAAACGGTCTATCTTATTCTTTCTCGTTAGCTAACAAAAGCCCCTGCTGTTCAGCAGGGATTATCTGTCTTAGTATTACCAAATTTAAGAAGTAAAACTTGTAACAAAATATGTATATACGACAGAAATCTTTTACCTATCTACGTAGATAAAACATAGATAGTAACACGAAAGAGTGGGTTTCCCCACTCTTTTCTTTACACAATATACATGACATGGTTATCTCGGTTAATAGTATATCATAGGAAATGTTGATTTGCAAAGACTTTTCCTACCTACTAGAACAGTGATAACTGGTTTTGATCCGGTAAGTCTCCTAAACAACCTTGGCTATCTAAATACTCAATAATTGTTTTCGAAACCTTACTTCGCTGTTGCAAGTCTTCTTTTGATAAGAAGTCTCCATTTTTACGTGCTTCTACAATACTTAAAGCTGCGTTTGTGCCAAGACCAGGTACTGCATTAAATGGAGGGATTAATGTATCTCCATCAATAATAAATTCTGTTGCATGTGAGCGGTATAAATCCACCTTTTGGAATGAGTATCCACGCTCACACATTTCAAGTGTCATTTCTAGTACCGTTAATAAACTCTTCTCTTTCGGCGCAGCATCGAGTCCCTTTTGAGCAATTTCATCAATTCTTGCACGTATAGATGCTGAACCTTTCGCCATTGCCTCTACATCAAAATCATCTGCACGAACTGTAAAATATGCGGCATAGAATAACAGTGCAAAATGTACTTTAAAGTATGCGATACGTACAGCCATAAGTACGTAAGCAGCCGCATGGGCTTTAGGGAACATGTATTTAATCTTCTTACATGAATCAATATACCAACCTGGTACATTATTATTTTTCATGTCTTCTTCCCATTCTTCCGGTACACCTTTACCTTTACGAACCGACTCCATGATTTTGAAGGCTAATGATGGATCTAGACCTTGATAGATTAAATATACCATGATGTCATCACGACAACCGATAACTTCGCTCAGCGTACATGTACCGTTATAAATTAACTCGTTTGCATTACCAAGCCATACGTCAGTACCATGTGATAGTCCAGAAATTTGGACTAACTCTGAGAATGTCGTCGGTTTTGTCTCTTCTAACATCTGTCTTACGAATTTTGTACCAAACTCTGGTATACCAAGTGTACCTGTTTTACAGTTAATTTGTTCTTCCGTTACCCCTAACGATTCTGGACCAGAGAAAATTTTCATTACTTCTGGATCATCCGTTGGGATTGTTTTCGGATCAATACCACTTAAATCTTGTAACATACGAATAACGGTCGGATCATCGTGTCCTAGTATATCAAGTTTCAATAAATTATCATGAATCGAGTGGAAATCAAAATGCGTTGTTCTCCATTCAGCACCAATTGAATCAGCTGGATACTGTATTGGTGAGAAATCAAAGATATCCATGTAATCTGGCACAACGATAATACCGCCTGGATGCTGTCCTGTTGTACGTTTTACACCGGTACACCCTGCTACTAAGCGATCAATCTCTGCATTTCGAATCGTTAAGTTATGATCATTTGCATAACCTTTTACATATCCGTAAGCAGTTTTTTCCGCAACTGTACCAATCGTTCCTGCACGATATACATAGTCTTCACCGAACAGTACTTTCGTATAGTTATGGGCACGTGGTTGGTATTCCCCGGAGAAGTTCAAATCGATATCGGGTACCTTATCTCCTTTAAATCCAAGGAACGTTTCGAACGGAATGTCATGTCCATCTTTTACATATGGAATATTACAAGCAGGGCATTCTTTATCTGGTAAGTCAAAACCAGAACCTACAGAACCATCATTAAAGAATTCTGATTGCTTACACTTCGGACATACATAGTGTGGTGGTAATGGGTTTACTTCTGTAATTTCCATCATCGTTGCAACAAATGATGACCCTACCGATCCACGCGAACCTACTAGATATCCGTCTACTAACGATTTTTTCACAAGCTTATGTGAAATTAAATAAATTACGGCGAATCCATGCCCAATAATACTTTTTAATTCTTTTTCTAAACGTGCTTCTACAATTTCCGGTAGCTCTTCACCATAAATGCTACGCGCCATTTTATAACTCATATCACGCGTTTCATCATCAGCACCTTCAATTTTCGGTGTATATAGATCGTCTTTTACTGGATGCACATCACCAATTAATGACGCAATCTTTTGTGTATTTGTTACAACAACTTCTTTCGCTTTGTCTTCACCTAAGAATGAAAAACATTCTAACATTTCATCAGTTGTCCGGAAATGTACTGGCGGTAATGAATGTCGATTTAACGGATTGGCTCCGCCCTGCGAACTGACTAAAATTTTACGATACATTGCATCCTCAGGGTCTAAATAATGCACGTTTCCTGTAGCAACAACTGGTTTATCTAACGTCTCACCTAGTTTTACTAAGTTAGAAATAATTGTTTTTAATTGACCTTCGTCTCGAACAAGTTCACGTTCTACTAAATGACGCAACACCTCTGGAGGCATTACTTCAATGTAATCATAGAACTGGGCAATTTCTTCTACCTCTTCAGGTGCCTTTTGCATCATTGCCTCGAACACTTCACCTTTATCACAAGCCGTTCCTACTAAAATTCCTTCACGGTATTTTTTTAATAGTGACCTCGGCACACGTGGTACACGGTAAAAGTAATTAAGGTGAGAATATGAAACAAGTTTATATAAATTTTTCAATCCAACATCTGATGTGGCAAGTAACGTCATATGACTTGGACGGCCACGCTTATACGCATCCCCTTGTCCCATGCTATCATTTAATTGATCGTGATATTCAAATCCCTTTTCAATTACGTCTTTCAACATTTTCACAAGTAAATATCCCGTCGCTTCTGTATCATAAATCGCACGGTGATGTTGTGTTAATTCAATATCAAGTTTTTTACACATCGTATTTAATCGATGATTTTTCATTTCTGGGAATAAGAATCGTGCAAGTTCTAACGTATCAATAACGGGGTTATTCGTTTTTTCTAGTCCAGCCTTTTTAAAACCTACGTTAATAAAGCCCATATCAAAGCTCGCGTTATGGGCAACAAGTGTATGGTCGCCCATCCATTCCTCAAACTTTTTAAACACTTCGTCCACTTCAGGTGCATCAGTTAACATATCATCTGTAATACCTGTCAATTCAATAATCGTCGCTGATAATGGTTGATGTGGATTTGCGAAAGATTCAAAGCGATCAATAATTTCGCCACCCTTTACTTTTACGGCAGCCAACTCAATGACTGTATCGTATACAGCTGATAAACCTGTCGTCTCAACGTCGAAAACAACATACGTTTCCTCTGCAAGTAAACGATGCGCTTCGTTATACGCTATCGGTACACCATCATTAACTAGATTTGCTTCTACACCATATATAACTTTAACTCCAGCCTTCTTCCCCGCAGAATACGCCTCTGGGAAAGACTGAGCCACGGCATGGTCTGTAACCGCAATAGCCTCATGTCCCCATTTACCAGCTTGAGCAACAAGCTTAGAAACTGGAGTGACAGCGTCCATTTGACTCATCGGAGTATGGAGATGCAGCTCTACTCGTTTTTCGCCTTCTGGTGCTTTATCTTTACGAGACGGTCCTGTTATTTCATTAATATCATTTGCAATCATTACTAAATCTCGAACGAATGTATCGTTTTGAACAGAACCACGCGCTTTCACCCACATTCCTTTTTTCAAGGATTGCAGCATTGGAATATCTTCTTTGTCACGCGAGAACATTTTGATCATAATAGAATCCGTATAATCCGTTATTTTTAAAGTTAATAACGTACGTCCACTACGAAGCTCTTTTGTTTCTACATGGAAGACATATCCTTGAACCGTTTTTCTTCTTTCTTCATCTTGAATTTCTCGCATCGGTGTAATCTCTTCATCTGGCTTAATAAGATACCCGAGTGTAATCGGTCCTTCATACACAACGCTGCTTTCTTCAGCTTGCTTCTTCGCCATTTCTTCCATAGCTTGTATAACACGCTCGCGGTCTTCTTGCTGCGTTTGTTCACGAAATTTTTGCATTTCTTCTGTATTTTGCTGTATATGTGTGTCTAACTGAAAACGCGGGAATCCAAAAACTTCGTATTGATCCCCTACTGGTTTCGCAACGTTTTTCTTTAAAGCAGTAGACTCCAGCTCGTTATTCACATTTATTAGCAACTTCACTCCATTCACCTGCGGAAGCTGCTTCTTTAAGTATGCGAACATAGGTGAAAATGTAATTCGTTCCGTACAAAGCGGCCAATACGCCCTCACTTCTTCTTCTGTAAATTGTTTATTCTCTGTTTCTAATGCAAATGTTGTTCTTGCAATATGAGAAAATGATTGCTTAAGCTTTGTTTCTAGCAATTCATATAATTCTGTAGGCAAAATACGTGGCACTTGTAAATCAAAATGCCAACTTTTATTCGCTTTATCAATAACGAGCCTTTCAATACCACCGCCTTGTAAATATTGATTTATAAGGTCGTCTGGTATTTGCAACTGCTGGAGCAAAATTTGAAATCGCTCTTGTTGTTCATTTGTTAAAGACATAAGCACTCTCCTTCCATTTGCTATTATAAATTGAAACGTACCACAAAGAAAGATTTCTCACCTCTTCTTTTACAAAATACGTTTACAAAGAAAGAGAAGGTACCCCATTACGAGGTACCTCTTCTTATTTTAAAATATTTGCAATATATGTTTGAAGTTCTTCTACGTTTACTTCTTCAGACTCACCTGTAGCACGTACTTTCACTTCTACAATACCTTCGTCTGCTTTTTTACCAACTGTAACACGAACTGGAAGACCGAATAAATCTGCATCTGCAAATTTAACACCTGCACGTTCTGCACGATCGTCTAATAACACTTCATAGCCTTGTTCTTGTAATGAGTTGTAGATATTTTCACCCATTTCACGTTGTGCATCCGATTTCATATTTACTGGAATTACATGCACATGGAACGGTGCTACAGCTTTTGGCCAAACTAAGCCGTTCTCATCGTTAAACTGCTCTGCAATTGCTGCCACTGTACGAGATACACCGATACCGTAACAACCCATAATAAGTGGTTGTGTTTTTCCGTTTTCATCTAGGAATGTTGCGTTCATTGCTTCACTATAACGAGTTCCTAATTTGAATACATGACCAACTTCAATTCCGCGTGCAAAAAGAATTGTTCCGTTTCCATCTGGAGATTGGTCTCCTTCTTGGATGAAGCGTAAATCTGTATATTGACTTACTTTAAAGTCACGTTCTGGATTTACATTTACATAATGGAATCCTTCTTCATTCGCTCCTGAACATCCGTTAACAATTGATGCTACAGCATGATCAGCAATAATTTCGATATCACCTGTTACATTAATCGGTCCTAATGAACCAACTTCACAATTTAATAATGCTTTTACTTCTTCATGAGAAGCAAGCTCAACAACTGAAGCGCCGTATACATTTTTCACTTTCACATCGTTTACTTCGTGATCACCACGAACAAGTACCACTACTAATTTCTCATCTACTTTAAACACCATAGACTTAATGCACTTGTCAGCTGCAATGTTTAAGAATGCAGATACTTCTTCAATTGCTTTTTGGTCTGGTGTTGCTACTTTTTCAAGTGCTTTTTCTGCTTCGTCACTCTTCGTATACGTAGCTACAACAGGAGCCATTTCGATGTTTGCTGCATAATCAGATGTGTCAGAGTATGCAATTGTATCTTCACCAACATCAGATAATACCATAAATTCATGTGTATCTTTTCCGCCCATTGCTCCAGAATCAGCAATAACTGCACGGAAATTCAAGCCACAGCGAGCAAAAATGTTAGAGTATGCTTTATATAAACGATCGTATACTTCATCTAAGCTCTCTTGTGTAGCATGGAAAGAGTATGCATCTTTCATTAGAAACTCTCTTCCACGTAATAAGCCGAAACGAGGTCTTTGCTCATCACGGAATTTTGTTTGAATTTGGTATAATGTTAACGGTAATTTTTTATATGATTTCACTTCATCACGCACAAGATCCGTAATTACTTCCTCATGTGTCGCTCCTAATGCGAATTCACGAGCATTACGATCTTTCATACGCATTAATTCAGATCCGTAAGAATACCAACGACCTGATTCTTGCCACAATTCCGCAGCTTGCATAGCTGGCATTAATAATTCTACAGCTCCTGCGCGCTCCATTTCTTCTCGAACGATACGTTCTACTTTGTGTAATACTTTTAATCCAAATGGTAGAAAGCTATAAATACCAGAAGCATTTTGACGCATAAAACCTGCACGAAGTAATAGCTGATGACTCTTAATTTCAGCATCAGCTGGAACTTCACGTAATGTAGGACTGAATACCATACTTTGTTTCATTTATTTGCACCTCTTCATTTTACTCTTACACGCAGTAAAACCCCTCACCTCGAGTTAGGTGAGGGATTTTATTCTACGAGCACTATTTCATTATAAGTTTCACTTTATTTTACAAGAAAAACTTACGAATGTCATTCCAAGTTACAACTAACATAAGTAACATTAATAATGCAAAACCAATAAAGTGAACCATTCCTTCTTTTTGGCGATCAATTGGTTTCCCTCGTAACGCTTCAATTAAGAAGAAGAATAAACGGCCACCATCTAAAGCAGGAACTGGTAATAAATTAAATAAACCAAGATTAATGCTTAGAACTGCAGCTAAACTTAGTACACGCGTAAACCCATAATCTACAACTTGATCTGTTAGATTATAAATTCCTACTGGACCTGATAACTCATTAATAGAAAATTGACCAGTTACTAATTTAACAAGAGATTCAAAAATTAGTTTCGTCCATTGGTACGTTTGTTCAAATCCTGATTTAATAGAACCCATTACTGTTTTCTCTACAGGAGAATACACACCGATTCTACCAACTTCGTCTTTTCCTTCTTTATCGAGTGTTGGCGTTACTTTCACATTAAACTGTTCATTATCACGCTTTACTTGTAACGTAATTTCTTTATTTGGGTTTTCACGTACAATAGTAACAACATCTTTCCATGTACTTGTGTTTTTCCCATCAATAGCTTGAATTGTATCATTCTCTTTCAATCCAGCTTGCTGTGCTGCACTGTTATCCATCACTTTTCCGACCATTGGTTTGTCAATAGGAACCCCTTGTACAAATCCAAGAATCACAAAAATAACAAATGCTAAAATGAAGTTCATTGCAGGACCCGCAAAGATTGTTAAAGCGCGTTGCCCTAGTTTTTTCGAGCCAAATTGTCTATTATACGGAGCAATTTGAATTTCTTCCCCCGCAGTAATAATACGAGCCTTTTCATTCACTCGGAATGTTTGAAGCTCTTCCTCGTACTCTTCATAGCCCGAAATTGTTAAATTATGCTCCAAATCAGCTTGTTCGACTTCAATAACACGAACATTTGGATACTTTTCATATCCATCAAAAACTAATTTCACAACTTCGTCTTTTTCATTTAATACAAGGCCAACCTTTTTCCCAGGCTTTAACTCAACTGTGTCCGCATCCTCGCCGGCCATTCTTACATAGCCACCAAGGGGCAGTAATCGAATCGTATACACCGTTTCATTCTTTTCAAATGAGAATATTTTCGGACCAAAACCAATCGCAAACTCGCGGCATAAAATACCTGCTCTTTTTGCGAAATATAGATGCCCTAGCTCATGGAAAAATACGAGTGCACCGAAAATTAATATAAAGGCAATCGCTGTATTCAATTCCATAACCACCTTTGCTAAATTTGTTCCATCACAAACCGTCTTGTGGCCGCATCAATTTCCAAAATTTCCTCTAAGCTCGGTCGTGCAATGACATTGTGATGGTTCATTGCTTTTTCAATGAGGTCTTCCACTGTTAAGAAACCAATTCTCTTTTGTAAAAAGGCTTCAACAGCTACTTCATTCGCTGCGTTCATTACAGCTGGCATACTTCCACCTGCTTTTCCAGCTTCATACGCAAAACGTAAACAACGGAATCGTTCTTGGTCCATTTTCTCAAAATGCAACGTCCCTATTTCCCATAAGTTTAACTGTTTTGTGTCTGAAAGAGGCAATCTATCAGGATATGTAAGTGCGTATTGAATTGGTACTCGCATATCAGGTGAACCAAGCTGCGCCATTACACTACGATCTTCAAATTCAACCATAGAATGGATAATACTTTCTTTATGTAAAACAACATCGATTTGCTCATAAGGGATACCAAAAAGCCAATGTGCTTCAATTACTTCTAGTCCCTTATTCATCATTGTAGCAGAATCAATTGTAATTTTCGAACCCATTGACCAGTTTGGATGTCGAAGCGCATCTTCTACGGTCACATGATGCAATTCATCCCTCGTTTTATCACGGAAACTTCCACCAGAAGCCGTTATAATAAGACGAGAAATTCTTTTTTCATTTTCACCATTCAAGCACTGAAAAATAGCCGAATGTTCACTATCTACTGGAAGTAACGAAACATTATGTTTTCGTGCTGCTTCCATTACAAGATGTCCTGCAGTTACTAACGTTTCTTTATTTGCAATTCCAATTGTTTTTTTCGCCTCAATTGCACGAAGTGTTGGTAACAACCCTACGCTACCTACAACAGCATTTACTACAATCTCCGCATCTGGATGTAATGCTACTTCTAAAAGTCCTTCACTACCATATACAATTTTTGTATTACCAGAAACAGATTGTAATTTTAAAACATCTTCCTCTCTTTGCACAGAGACGATTTGCGGAGAAAATTCTTGAATTACCTTTACTGCGTAGTCAATATTTTTCCCTACAGAAAAAGCAACGAGACGGAATTGGTCTGGGTGCGAGCGTAATACATCTAAAGTTTGTGTACCAATTGATCCGCTTGCACCTAATAAACTAATGTTTTTCATGACTCCAACCCCTCGTTCATTTATTAATTGTATTGTAATAAGAAGTAGAGAATTGGTAAAACGAATAACCAACTATCTGTTCGGTCTAATATACCACCATGCCCAGGTAAAATTGTACCTGAATCTTTTACGCCATAATGACGTTTAAAAGCAGATTGTACTAAATCACCAATTTGTCCAAAAATAGAAATGATAATTGTCAGCACAATTAAAATTACTACATTCGATTCGACTGGGAAGAACACGTTGTAAACAAGTGCCACAATAATTCCACAAACGATGCCGCCTAATGAACCTTCAATCGTTTTATTTGGACTAATTTCTGGCCACAATTTTCTCTTGCCCAATGCTTTTCCTACGAAATATGCGCCTGAATCAGTAGCCCATATAACAAATAATGCGCAAAATACATATTTAATTCCTAATATTCTCGTTTCATTTAAATATAAGAATCCCATTGCCACATATGTCGTTGCCATCAGTAAAAATGAAGCATTATCAAAAGTAAATGTATTCTTAGAAAGGACTGTATATGATAAAAGTAATAAAACAATCACAAATGTGATTTCCAATTTACCTAATCCAATCCATGTAAACAGTTTTGATGCACTACTTGGAATTAAAAGAATCCACAATAATACTGCAGCTAAAACTGTCGGTACTGAAATAAGCGTAAGCTTATTCATACGAATTAATTCATATAAACCTATAGAAGCAAGTGCATACACTAAAACCGTAAAAGGCACGCCACCGTATATTACGATGGGAATGAATAGCGCGGCAGCAACCACTCCAGTAATAATTCTCTGTTTCACTACCAAACCCTCTCTTTCTACACGCCTCCGAATCTGCGCCCTCTATGTTGAAAGTCAGTAATCGCATTTAGCAAATGTTCTTCTTTGAAGTCTGGCCAATACACGTCTGTAAACCAAAACTCCGAATATGCAATTTGCCATAACATGAAATTACTAATACGTAGCTCTCCGCTTGTTCGGATTAACAACTCTGGATCAGGTAAAGAACTCGTCATTAAGTAGGAGGAAAGCATTTCTTCACTTACCTCTTCAGAACGAATTTTTCCTTCCTCATTATCTTTCATCATATGTTGCACAGCAGAAACGATTTCATCTCGACTTCCATAGTTTAACGCGAAATTAAGAATTAATCCCGTATTCTCTTTCGTATCTTCCATGGCTTTCTCCATCGCTCTGCGTGTATGCGTAGGAAGACGATCTTTTTGCCCTATTACTCGGACTTGTACGTTTTCTTCAATCAATTCTGGTAAAAATGTACCTAGAAATTCTTCTGGAAGCTTCATTAAATAATCAACTTCCTTTTTCGGTCTTTTCCAGTTCTCAGTTGAAAAAGCATAGAGAGTTAACACTTTCACATTAAGTTTACTTGCAAATTTTGTAATTTTCTTTACAACTTGCATACCTTCATGATGTCCCGCAATACGAGGCATTGCTCTCCTCTTTGCCCATCTTCCATTCCCATCCATAATGATGGCGATATGTTCTGGGATATATCCTTTTTTCACTTCTTCAACGAGATGATCAAACGATGTGTCCTTTTTACCTTTAAAAAAAGGAAAGTTTTTAAACATCATTCATACCCTCCAGCAAGCAGACGTATGCCTAAAAGTGTAAAAAGACCCCCTTAAGAAGAGGGTCATATTTGCGAAGTTATCGCTATTACACTTCCATGATTTCTTTTTCTTTGTTTTTTGCGATTTCGTCAACTTTTGCAATATATTTATCTGTTTCTTTTTGGATATCTTCAGTATATCCTCTTAAATCATCTTCTGTAATCTCGCCAGCTTTTTCAAGCTTCTTAAGATCATCATTTCCGTCACGACGTACGTTACGAACAGCAACTTTTGCTTCTTCAGCATATTTTTTCACAACTTTTACAAGATCACGACGACGCTCTTCTGTTAGTGCAGGAAATGCAATACGAATTACAGTTCCATCATTAGAAGGGTTTAAGCCTAAATCTGCTTTTAAAATTGCTTTTTCAATATCACCGATAGAAGTTTTATCATAAGGTTGAATTACTAGTAAACGCGCTTCTGGAACTGTAATGTTCGCTAATTGCACAACTGGTGTTGGTGCACCGTAGTAATCAACTTGTACCTTATCTAATACAGACGCGTTTGCACGGCCAGCACGAACTGTTGCTAATTCACGAGAATAAGCAGCAACTGCTTTTTCCATTTTTTCATTTGAAGACTTCAATACTTGTTGTCCCATATTTATTTCCCCCTTACCACTGTTCCGATATTTTCGCCTAAAACGGCACGTTTAATATTACCTTTTTCCATAACTGAGAATACAATTAATGGAATATCATTATCCATACATAGAGAAGAAGCTGTAGAATCCATTACACCTAAACCTTCTTTTAATACATCTAAGTAAGTAAGCGTTTCGTATTTTGTAGCTGTTGGATCAATAGATGGATCCGCATTATATACACCATCTACATTGTTTTTCGCCATTAAAATTACATCTGCTTCAATTTCTGCCGCACGTAATGCTGCTGTTGTATCTGTAGAGAAGTATGGGTTACCTGTACCTGCTGCAAAGATAACAACACGTTTTTTCTCTAAGTGACGAACTGCTTTACGACGAATGTAAGGTTCTGCAACTTGACGCATCTCAATTGAAGTTTGTACACGAGTTTGAATTCCGATATTCTCCAAGCTATCTTGAAGAGCTAATGAATTCATAACTGTCGCTAACATGCCCATGTAATCTGCCCCTGCACGATCCATGCCCATTTCACTTCCAATTTTTCCACGCCAAATGTTACCGCCACCAACAACAACAGCAACCTCTACATCAAGTTCTGCAATTTCTTTTACTTGTTCCGCAACTGACTTAATAACAGTTGGGTTAATTCCAAATCCTTGCTCTCCAGCTAAAGCTTCTCCACTTAGCTTTAAAACGACACGATTATATTTCGGTTTACTCATAATGAACCTCCAATTGCTTACATCTTTATTTTAAAAAAGGGAACACAATGTGTTCCCTAATCTGTATTAGTTACTACCTTTTACTTGGTTCATTACTTCTTCAGCAAAGTTGTCTTCGCGTTTTTCGATACCTTCACCAACAGCGTAGCGAACGAATCCTTTTAATGTTCCGCCTTTAGACTCAACGAATTGACGAACTTTCATATCAGGGTTTTTAACGAATGCTTGGTCAAGTAAGCAAATCTCTTCGAAGAATTTGCCTAGACGGCCTTCAACCATTTTCGCAACGATTTTCTCAGGCTTGCCTTCGTTTAATGCTTGTTGTGTTAATACTTGACGCTCATGCTCAACTTCTTCAGCTGTTACAGCATCGCGGTCGATGTATTTAGGGTTAACTGCAGCGATGTGCATTGCAACATCTTTAGCAGCAGCTTCATCAGTAGAACCTTCAAGAACTGTTAATACACCAATGCGTCCACCCATGTGTAGGTAAGCGCCGAATGCATCTGCATCAGTTTTTGATACGATTTCGAAACGACGAAGTGTAAGTTTTTCACCAATTTTAGCGATTGCTTCGTTGATGTGCTCTTCAACTTTTTTACCGTTTTCCATTGTTTGAGCCATAGCTTCTTCAACGTTAGCTGGTTTGTTAGTTAATAAGTGAGCAGCTAATTCTTTAATTAGTGTTTGGAAACCTTCGTTTTTCGCAACGAAATCAGTTTCAGAGTTTAATTCTAAGATTAAAGCGTCGTTACCGTTTGTTTCGATGAAAGTTAAACCTTCAGCAGCAATGCGGTCTGCTTTTTTAGCAGCTTTCGCAATACCTTTTTCACGTAAGAAGTCAATTGCCTTCTCCATGTCGCCGTTAGTTTCTGTTAAAGCTTTTTTGCAGTCCATCATACCTGCGCCAGTTTTTTCACGTAATTCTTTTACCATTTGAGCAGTGATTGCCATACTTTTCATCCTCCTAAAATATGTATTTATACCTTTTATAAAGGTGTTTATACCTTAAAAAAGGTGATAAAAGGCCGAACCCCTTATCACCTTTCCAACTTTGTTACGCAGTAACAGTTTCTTCACCTTGTTTTGCTTCAAGGATCGCGTCTGCCATTTTAGATGTAAGAAGTTTTACAGCACGAATTGCATCATCGTTTGCTGGGATAACGTGATCGATTTCGTCTGGATCACAGTTTGTATCAACGATACCGATGATTGGAATGTGTAATTTGCGTGCTTCAGCAACTGCAATACGCTCTTTACGAGGGTCTACTACGAATAATGCACTTGGAAGACCTTTCATATCTTTAATACCGCCTAAGAATTTCTCAAGACGCTCTAACTCTTTTTTAAGTTGAACAACTTCTTTCTTAGGAAGTACTTCGAAAGTACCATCTTCTTGCATTCTTTCGATGTCTTTAAGACGCTTGATACGCTTTTGGATTGTTTGGAAGTTTGTTAAAGTTCCACCTAACCAACGTTGGTTAACGAAGTACATACCAGCACGAGTTGCTTCTTCTTTAATAGCTTCTTGTGCTTGTTTTTTAGTACCTACGAATAAGATGTCTCCGCCTTCAGCAGCGATGTCGCGCATCGTTCTGTAAGCTTCCTCAACTTTTTTCACAGTTTTTTGTAAGTCGATGATGTAGATACCGTTACGCTCTGTGAAAATGTAACGCTTCATTTTTGGGTTCCAACGACGAGTTTGATGTCCGAAATGAACACCAGCTTCAAGCAATTGCTTCATAGAAATTACTGACATAATATAGTTCCTCCTAAATGGTTTTTGATATCCTCCGTTTACTTCATCTCTAAGCGAAACTACAAACGTAGCACCAACACTTAAATCAGTAAACGTGTGTACTTTGTACTGACACCACTGCTTACTATATCATACTGAAATATTACAATCAAGTCGAAAATGCGAACAATGTAAAACTTTCTTTGTTCATACTCGAATTCTAGTATTACCAACCTTCTTTTCTTTTAAGCAAAAAAGTAAATACAATTAATAGTTTTCCCAGAAAAAACGCTTATGACACTTTTCACAAGCATCTTCTATCCATTGCACAAAAAAACTCTCCTCAATTGAGGAGAGTTTTTTATAAATTAGTTTGTTTTTAATTTAGCAAGTTCTTGTAGAAACTTGTCGTTTAGCACTTTAATGTATGTTCCTTTCATACCTAAAGAGCGAGACTCAATAACACCAGCACTTTCTAATTTACGTAGTGCATTTACGATTACAGAGCGAGTAATTCCTACGCGATCAGCAATTTTACTTGCAACAAGTAAACCTTCTGTTCCATTTAATTCTTCGAAGATATGCTCAATTGCTTCTAACTCACTGTAAGATAATGAGCTGATTGCCATTTGAACAACAGCTTTACTACGCGCTTCCTCTTCGATTTCTTCTGCTTTTTCACGTAAGATTTCCATACCTACAACAGTTGAGCTGTACTCAGCAAGGATTAAATCATCATCTAAGAACTCTTGACCAAGACGAGCTAATACTAATGTACCTAGACGCTCACCGCCACCAACGATTGGTACGATTGTAGTTAAACCTTGACCGAATAATTCTCTGTTTTCTACTGGGAATGCTGTGTAAGCACTGTTCACATCTAAGTTTGAAGATGTTTCTGTAATGTTGAATAAGCTTTGTGTATATTCTTCTGGGAATTGACGTTCTGCAAGCATTTGCTTCATGCGTTCGTTTTCGATTTGTTGGTGAATTGCATAACCTAGTAATTTACCACGACGGCTAACTACGAATACGTTTGCTTCGATTACTTCACACATTGTGTCAGACATTTCTCTAAAGTTTACAGGCTTCCCTGCTGCGCTCTGTAATAACGCATTTAATTTTCTCGTTTTTGCTAATAATTCCATTTCAAAAGTTCCTCCTACATGTTACTCACATATTTTTTCATCACTTGGAAACTAGGGCGAGTCACCTGATGACACTATTACAAAATAAACTGGCTCACATCTTTATTTTTAGCAATTGTTGCTAATTTCTCCTCAACGTATTGAGGTGTTATCGTTATTTTCTCTAACGTAATTTCAGATGCTTCAAACGATAAATCTTCAAGGAGCTTCTCCATAATCGTATGAAGTCTTCTTGCTCCAATATTATCTGTATCCTGATTAACTTGATAAGCAATCTCAGCAATCTTACGAATAGCTTCGTCTGAAAATTCAATTTCTATACCTTCAGTCGCTAATAATGCCATATATTGTTTAATTAACGCATTGTCAGGCTCGATTAATATTTTAACAAAATCGTCTGTCGATAATTTTGTTAATTCTACTCGAATCGGAAATCTCCCTTGCAATTCCGGAATTAAATCCGACGGTTTAGACATATGGAACGCTCCAGCTGCAACGAATAAAATATAATCCGTTTTTACTGATCCGTATTTTGTCGCAACATTCGACCCTTCTACAATTGGCAGAATGTCACGTTGCACACCTTCACGTGATACATCTACGCTATTCGACTGCTTACCAGCAATTTTGTCAATTTCATCGATAAAAATAATCCCGAGCTGTTCAGCACGATAAACAGCCTCTTGTGTAACTTCATCCATATCAATTAAGCGCTGTGCCTCTTCATTTGTCAAGAGTTTTCTTGCTTCTTTTACAGAAAGTTTACGTTTTTTCGTTTTTTTCGGCATAAAACTTCCTAGCGCATCTTGGAAATTCATTCCCATTTGTTCCATGCCAGTTCCTTGTAACATATCAAACATGGAAGACTGTTGTTCAGTCACTTCAATCGATACAATTTCTTCTTCAAGAAGCCCTGCAGCAAGCTTTCTCTCTACATCTTGACGTTTCTTTTCGATTTCAACATCTTCTTGTGTATCAGACGTTTGATTCGAATTTTGAGCGCCTCCAAAAAGCATCTCTAATGGATTTTTGAATCCAGATTGCTTCTCCGGACTCGGCACTAAAATTTCAACAAGACGTTGATTCGCTTGCTCTTCTGCTTTATCTTGAACTTTCACTACCATTTCTTCTTTTACGATACGAACCGATGTTTCCACCAAGTCACGTACCATCGACTCTACATCTCTACCCACATATCCAACTTCTGTGAATTTTGTAGCCTCAACCTTAATAAAAGGTGCTCCAACGAGTTTCGCCATTCGTCGTGCTACCTCTGTTTTCCCAACACCTGTCGGTCCAATCATTAAAATATTTTTAGGTGCAATTTCGTCACGTAAATTTTCAGCTAATTTACTGCGGCGATATCGATTTCTCAACGCTACAGCAACCGCTTTCTTTGCGTCTTTTTGACCGATGATGTATTGATCTAATTTTTCCACAATTTGGCGCGGAGTAAAATGTAAATGCATATAAAATGCCTCCCTTACGATTCTACAATTCTTCAACAATTATGTTGTGATTCGTATAAACACAAATATCGCCAGCAATCTCTAAACTCGCTTTCGCAATTTGCTTCGCTGTTAAGTGTTCACTTGCATATTGCTTTAAAGCACGACCTGCAGAAAGTGCATAATTCCCACCAGATCCAATTGCTAAAATACCATCATCCGGTTCAATCACTTCTCCTGTACCTGAAACAAGGAGCATAGTTGTTTTATCCATGACAATGAGCATCGCTTCTAGCTGACGTAACATTTTATCGCCACGCCATTGTTTTGCCATTTCAACAGCAGCACGCTGCAAGTTGCCATTATACTCTTCTAATTTCCCTTCAAACATTTCAAAAAGAGTAAATGCGTCAGCAACTGATCCTGCGAAACCAGCTAAAACTTTACCTTGGAAAAGTTTACGAACTTTACGAGCTGTATGTTTCATTACAACAGCATTTCCCATTGTCACTTGGCCATCTCCAGCCATTGCACATTCTCCATTATGATGAACTGCAAATATCGTTGTAGCGTGGAAATTTCCCATAGAAAAAACTCCTTTATTTGTTTTTATAGCTTTTAAAGCAATTTATGCCCGCGGGTGATGCTTCATGTAAACAGAACGCAATCTTTCTTTAGAGACATGCGTATAAATTTGTGTCGTCGACAAATTTTCATGGCCTAATAGCTCCTGTACAGTACGTAAATCCGCCCCTTCATCTAGCATATGTGTAGCAAATGTATGCCTTAACATATGGGGACTTATCCGCATTGTCAGCGAAGCCTTTTTAATGAGTTCATTTAAAACATAACGAACCCCACGACTTGTTAGCGGTGTACCTTTCGCATTTAAAAATACCATATGAGAATCTTCGTCAGTCTTATTAACTAACTGTTTTCTCCCATTCTCTATATAAGTAATTAAAGAATCTTGCGCATAGCTTCCGAACGGAATATACCTTTGTTTTTTTCCTTTTCCCATTACTAAAATTGTTCCCACCGCAAAGTCAATATCGGTAAGTTGTAAATTGACACATTCACTCACACGGATCCCAGTCGCATACATCAACTCTAATAAAGCTTGATTCCTTTGGCCTAATGGCGTTTCCGTGTCAGAAACTTCAAATAATTCCTCTAACTCTTCAGCATATAAAAACTTTGGGATTGACAATTCTTTTTTGGGGAGTGACGCAAGTGCAAACGGATTATCCTTTCGATAACCTTCACGCATCAAAAAACGATATAAACTTCGTAAGCTTGATACTTTTCTTGCGACAGATTTACGGGCTAACTTTTCATCGTGCAACGTCGTTAAGTACAAACGAACATCCGCGTATGTAACGTCTAAAAAAGAGGATATGCCTTCTCGTTCCATAAATTGCACAAAATGTTCTAAATCATTTTGATAACTTGCAATTGTATATTTTGAATAATTTCTTTCAATTTGTAAATATCCAACGAATAATTGTAACAATTTCTTCACATTCACACAACTCACCTCAATAAAGGCTACTAAATCGTATCACAACTTAGTAGCCTTTGCAAGAAATTTAACTAAATATTTACAAAATTTCGAATCGTTTCTAAAGCGCGTGCTGCGTACGCTTCATTTCGTTCTGCTTTCTTTTTAATCTTCTTCTCTAACGGTGCAAATAGACCGAAGTTCGCATTCATCGGCTGGAAGTTTTTAGCGTTCGTTGCCGTAATGTAATTTGCCATGCTACCCATCGCAGTTACTGGCGGTAATACAACTGGCTCTTCACCTTGCACAAGACGCGCAGCATTAATTCCTGCTAATAATCCTGATGCTGCTGATTCAACATATCCCTCTACTCCAGTCATTTGACCAGCGAAGAATAAATCATCACGTTGTTTATATTGATATGTTGGACGAAGCAAATTAGGTGAATTAATAAACGTATTACGATGCATTACACCATAACGTACAATCTCTGCATTTTCCAATCCCGGAATTAACTGTAGCACTTCTTTTTGCGGTCCCCACTTTAAATGAGTTTGGAAACCTACGATATTGTATAAAGTTCCCGCTGCATCATCTTGACGTAACTGAACAACAGCATATGGCGTTTTCCCTGTTTTTGGATCTTCCAATCCAACAGGTTTCATAGGTCCAAATACTAACGTCTGTCTCCCTCTACTTGCCATAACTTCTACTGGCATACAACCTTCAAAGAAAATTTCTTTTTCAAACTCTTTTAAAGGCACTGTCTCAGCAGCAATTAGAGCCTCATAAAAACGATCAAACTCTTCTTCTGTCATTGGGCAATTTAAATATGCAGCTTCACCTTTGTCATAACGCGATTTTAAATATACTTTATTCATGTCAATACTGTCTTTTTCTACGATTGGGGCTGCAGCATCATAGAAGTAGAAATAATCTTCTCCTGTTAATTCTTTCAATTTTGCAGAAAGATCAGGAGATGTTAATGGACCTGTAGCAATAATTGTCGGTCCCTCTGGAATATCTGTAATTTCTTCATTCATTACAGTTACATTTGGATGGTTCTTTACGTATTCTGTTACTTTAGCTGCGAACTCATGACGATCTACAGCTAAAGCACCTCCAGCTGGTACAGAGCACTCATCCGCCGCACGAATAATTACAGAATCCATTAAGCGCATTTCCTCTTTAATAACTCCAACTGCATTTGTTAAAGTGTTTGCACGAAGTGAGTTACTACATACTAATTCAGCGAATTTATCTGTGTGATGAGCTGGCGTTTGCCTTACCGGTCTCATTTCATATAATCTAACTTGGACACCACGTTTTGCAATTTGGTAAGCCGCTTCACTTCCTGCAAGACCTGCGCCAATGACGTTTACTACTTGTGTTGTCATTTATATCACCTTTCCTTTTCTTCCCGAAAAAAATGTGAGCAGTTACGCTCACATTTGTTGTTCTTCTTCATAATCGCACGAAATACATTGTACTTGCACGCCTTTTTTCAACTTTTTCTCTACAAGCATGCCTTCGCACTTCGGACACTTACGACCAATTGGCTTATCCCAAGATACAAAGTCGCATTCCGGATACGTACCGCACCCATAGAAAAGACGTTTCTTTTTATTACTACGGCGTTCAATAATTTGACCCTTATCACACTTTGGACAAGTAACACCGATTTCTTTCACAATCGGCTTTGTATTACGACAATCTGGGAAATTCGAGCAAGCCATAAATTTCCCGTATTTACCCATTTTAAAGACCATTGGGTGATTACATAATTCACAATCTTCCCCAGCTGGTTCATCTTTAATTTCCACTTCACGCATTTCTTTTTCCGCTTTTTCTAAACGCGGTTCAAAACCTACGTAGAAATCATCAACAATTTTTACCCAATTCGCATTTCCTTCTTCTACTTCATCAAGGCTTTGCTCCATATTGGCAGTAAATTCAATGTTAATAATTTCTGGGAAAAACTCTAAAATAAGTTCAATTACTATTTCACCAAGTTCAGTCGGAACGAAGCGTTTATTATCCAAACCTACATACCCACGCTTTTGAATTGTTTCAAGTGTAGGTACATATGTTGACGGTCTTCCAATTCCAAGTTCTTCAAGTGTTCTTACTAGGCGAGCCTCTGTATAGCGCGGAGGAGGTTGTGTAAAATGTTGCTTTGGTTCTAAATCCTTTGAAAATACAGTTTCCCCTACTTCTAAAGGTGGCAACATCTTATCCTTTTCTTCAGCACCATCATCTTTTGACTCTACATACACTTTCATAAATCCTGGGAACTTTACAACCGATCCACTTGCACGGAACTGAACATTGTTATTAATGAGTCTCGCTGTCACAGTATCCATTATAGCAGACGCCATTTGACTTGCAACAAATCGCTCCCAAATCAATTTATATAATCGAAGTTGATCACGACCTAAGAAACTTTTTAGTTCCTCTGGCTTTCTCATTACTGAAGTAGGACGAATTGCCTCATGCGCATCTTGTGCATTTGACTTTTTCGTTTCTTTCTTCTTTTCTGTTCCTATGTATTCCGTACCATACGCTTCAGTGATGTAAGTACGAGCCTCTGTTTGAGCTGTTTCTGAGATACGTGTTGAATCAGTTCTCATATACGTAATAAGACCTACAGTTCCTTGTTTTCCAAGATCTATCCCTTCATACAATTGCTGTGCAAGCATCATTGTTTTCTTTGCTCGCATGTTTAACTTACGTGCTGCTTCTTGTTGCAAGGAAGATGTTGTAAACGGTAATGCAGGATTACGTTTTCGCTCTTTGCGCGTTACATTTTCAACTGAAAACGCATTGTCTTTCATCTGTTCAATTATTTCATTCACTTGCGTTTCATTTGTTAATTGAACTTTTTCACCATCTACACCGTAAAAGCTTGCTTCAAATGTGTCTTTTCCTTTTACAAATTCTGTTTTAATTGTCCAGAATTCTTCAGGTTCAAAGTTTTGAATTTCCCTTTCACGCTCGATGATTAAACGAACTGCTACAGATTGTACACGTCCTGCACTTAATCCTTTTTTTACTTTCTTCCATAATAAAGGACTAATATTGTAACCAACAAGACGATCAAGTATACGTCTTGCTTGTTGTGCATCCACTAAATCCATATTAATTGCACGAGGATGTTTAAATGATTCTTTGATTGCATCTTTCGTAATCTCATTAAACACAACCCGACAATCTGATTCAACGTCCACATTTAACGTATTCGCTAAATGCCAAGCAATTGCTTCCCCTTCACGGTCTGGATCGGCCGCGAGATAGACTTTCTTTGCTTTTTTCGCCGCTGATTTTAAATCTTTTAAGACGGGACCTTTACCACGAATGGTAATATACTTCGGGGTGAAGTTGTTCTTTACTTCTATCCCCATTTGACTTTTTGGCAAATCGCGAACATGTCCCATAGACGCGACAACTTTGTATTTTTTCCCTAAATATTTCTCAATGGTCTTCGCCTTAGAAGGCGACTCCACGATTACGAGGTAATCTGACATGCTAGTGCCTCCTTAAGAGGTGGATTCAAGTCTTCATTAATCTTATTGATTTCTCTTGTTTTTGTCAATCAAGAATGAATATACCATACAGTGCCAATCTACCATTTGTCAATAATTGTTTAATAAAAACATAAAAATATAAGGTTAATTTAAAATCTCTTCCAAGATATCTTCTGCATTTCTTACTAGTTTTGCTCCTTGCTGAATAAGATGATTCGTTCCCGATGCCCCCTCTATAAATATAGGTCCAGGAAGCGCAAACACCTCTCTATTTTGCTCTAACGCAAGGTCTGCAGTAATAAGTGTTCCACTTCTCGATTTCGCTTCTACAACTAAAACACCTTTACTTATACCACTAATAATCCGGTTCCTTTTTGGAAAATACCACTTTTTCGGTGCATAGTGCGGCGGATACTCTGTCAATAACAATATATATTCCTTCCACATTTCATATAAATGTCTATTTTCTTTCGGATACATAAAAGACAATCCATGCCCTAATATCGCAATAGTCGGGCGATGATGCCTTACTGTAATCTCATGAGACATTGTATCTATCCCTTTTGCAAACCCACTGACAATAAGCCACTCTCTTTCTAATAAAGGGTGTAAAATAAACTTCAAACTCTCATGACCATATAATGATGGTTCTCTCGTTCCAACAACTGCTAATTTATTTACTTTATTCAGGAAATCTTTCTCTCCTTTTCCATATAAAACGAAGGGAGGGTCTTGTATTTCACGTAATAATTGCGGATAATCTTCATCCCATATCGTTATATAAAAAATACGATTTCTCTCTAAATAAGATATATATTGCGGAAGATTTGAACTTTGAAGAAATTTTACTAGTTCTGAAGATTTTTTCGAGGATATTCCAGTGTAGTGTTCCATTTGTTTTTCGTTAAATTTATATATGTTCTTTAATTCTGGATCGACATATAGTAGCCTCTCCATCGCCTTCCAATAATCTGCTAGCAAGTAATGAAGATGTAATAATCTCTCTCTTTTCATCTTGATTCTCCTTACCCATAATTTTTATTATGTAAACAGAAAAAAGTGTAAAAAGACACCCTCAAGTAAGAAGGTGTCTTTCAACAGATTAATAGTTTTTACAAGTCTCAAATAAACCTTTTTCTTTTAAAACAGAGATTAGCGTTTCTCCCATAACTGCTGGAGTTTCAGCTACTTTAATGCCACAAGCTTCCATTGTTTTAATCTTTTCAGCAGCAGTTCCTTTACCGCCAGAAATGATTGCACCAGCATGGCCCATACGTTTGCCAGCAGGCGCTGTTTGACCACCAATGAAGCCTACAACAGGTTTTGTCATATTAGCTTTTACCCATTCAGCTGCCTCTTCTTCTGCTGTACCGCCGATTTCACCAATCATAATTACAGCATGTGTTTCTTCATCTTCATTAAATGCTTTTAACGCATCAATAAAGTCTGTACCGTTAACAGGGTCTCCGCCGATACCTACAGCAGTAGATTGGCCAATACCTTCTTGTGTTAACTGATGTACAGCTTCATAAGTTAATGTACCAGAGCGAGATACGATACCAACATGACCTTTTTTATGAATATATCCTGGCATAATACCAATCTTACATTCATCTGGTGTGATTACACCTGGGCAGTTTGGTCCAAGTAAACGTGTATGTTTACCCGCCATATATCTCTTTACGTTTACCATATCTAATACAGGAATCCCTTCAGTAATACATACTACTAAATCAATTTCTGCATCAACAGCTTCCATAATTGCATCTGCCGCAAAAGCGGGTGGAACGTATACAACTGAAGCGTTTGCGCCTGTTGCTTTCACTGCATCTTCTACTGTATCAAATACTGGTACACCTTCAATATCAGTGCCGCCCTTACCTGGTGTTACACCACCGACAATTTTCGTACCGTATTCAATCATTTGTTTTGTATGGAATAAACCTTGAGAACCTGTAATACCTTGAACAATAACTTTTGTATCTTTATTAACTAATACGCTCATTTTTCTCCCCCGCTTTCTATTAGCCCACTAGTGAAACAATTTTTTGTGCACCGTCTGCCATAGATTCTGCTGCAACAATATTTAAGCCAGACTCATTTAAAATTTTCTTACCTAGTTCTACGTTTGTGCCTTCAAGACGTACAACTAAAGGTAACTCAAGACCTACTTGTTTCGTTGCTTCAATAACACCTTCTGCAATAACATCACACTTCATAATGCCACCAAAAATGTTAACGAAGATACCTTTTACATTTTTGTCAGAAAGGATAATTTTGAATGCTTCTGTAACTTTTTCTGCAGTTGCACCGCCACCAACATCTAAGAAGTTAGCTGGGTCACCGTGGTAATGTTTAATGATATCCATTGTAGCCATCGCTAAACCTGCACCATTAACCATACAACCGATATTTCCATCTAAAGGAATGTAGTTTAAGTCGTATTTTGAAGCTTCAATTTCTTTTGAATCCTCTTCATCAAGATCACGAAGCTCTAAAATGTCTTTATGGCGATATAACGCATTAGAATCAAAGTTTAATTTTGCATCTAATGCCATAACTTTACCTTCGCCTGTTGTAACAAGTGGGTTAATCTCAGCGATAGAGCAATCTTTTTCGATAAACGCACGATATAAGCCCATCATAAACTTCACAGCTTGTCCTACAAGCTCTTTTGGAATATTGATGTTAAATGCAATTCGGCGCGCTTGGAAACCTTGCAAGCCTACTGCTGGATCAATATATTCTTTAAAGATTTTTTCAGGTGTTTTTTCTGCTACTTCTTCAATTTCTGTTCCGCCTTCTTCAGACGCCATTAAAACAACTTGAGAAGTTGCACGATCTAAAACTAGACCTACATAATATTCTTTTTTAATATCGCAACCTTCTTCGATAAGTAAGCGTTTTACTTCCTTACCTTCAGGACCTGTTTGATGTGTCACAAGTGTAGTTCCTAAAATGCTTTCTGCATATGTACGAACTTCATCTAAATTTTTTGCAACTTTTACTCCGCCAGCTTTGCCGCGTCCACCAGCGTGAATTTGTGCTTTCACTACACATACATCTGTTCCTAATTCTTTCGCTGCTTCTACAGCTTCTTCTACTGTAAATGCAACCTTCCCATTCGGAACGCTAACCCCATAGCTTCTAAGGACTGCCTTACCTTGGTACTCATGGATATTCATGGTCCCATCCTCCCCTGTTTTCCTGTTTTACTCGAAAAGTTTTTTAATGTTTAAAAAACATTACATTGCCATTGTATAAGATGATTGGCACGCTGTCTACAATAAAGTGTCAGAAAACTGAAATCGCTTTATTCTTTTTCGAAAATAGTAATGTTTATATGCCAAAATAAAAAAATAAGCTGTATATTTACAGCTTATTTTTGAATCATATCTTTAATTGGTGCGAATGACTTGCGGTGTTCATCTAGTACTCCATGCACTTCAATTGCCTCTAAATGTTGCTTTGTGCCATATCCCATATGTTGCTCAAATCCATATTCAGGATACTTCTCTCCCAGTTCTTTCATCATACGATCTCTCGTTACTTTTGCTATAATGGATGCTGCTGAAATCGAAACACTTTTCGCATCACCTTTAATAATTGATGTTTGCGGAATTGGTGTAGGAAGCTTCATCGCATCAATTAATAAATGTTGGGGTGTACAAGATAAATTTGCAACTGCATCTAACATCGCTTGTTTCGTTGCTTGGTAAATATTAATATCATCAATAACTTGCGGTGATACAATTCCTACTCCAATTGCAATTGCTTGTACTTTTATTTCATCATAAAAACGCTCACGTTTCGCTTCACTCAACTTTTTCGAGTCATTTAACCCTGGAATATAAAAATCCTCAGGAAGAACGACAGCTGCCGTCACAACAGGCCCAGCCAATGGCCCACGCCCTACTTCATCAATACCCGCGATATATGTGACCCCTTTTTCACGCAAAGCATTTTCATACTTGGACATTTCAAAAAACTTCTCTTTTTCTTTCTGTTCTAACTCTTTTTGTTTATACCACTTCAAAACGAGCTTTTGAACACCTTTTCGATCATCTTTCATTAACAGTTGAAAGCGATCATCTTCTTCATTCATAATTTCTTTCAATACATTTTCCGCTTCTTTTATCGTCATAGTTTGCATTTATACAAGCTCCTTTTTAAACATATCCAAAAAGAAAAGACGCACAAACGCACGTCTTATACTTCTTCTATTTTTTCCACATCTTCCACTTGCTCTCCAAACTCTTCCGGTGTTTCAAACGTCATTTTTCCAAGTTTGCCACCACGAAGCTCACGAAGCACAAGCTCAGATGTCTTATCATAATCAATCATTCCGCCGCCCATTAAGCAGCCTCTATTTTTTCCAATTGCATCGAATAATTCCACAATATCTTCTGGAATCTCATTTAAATTATAGCGTTCTTTCAAGCGTTCTGGATAATGTTTCTCCATAAAACGTAATGCGTAAACAGCTACATCTTGTAAATTTAAAATTGAATCTTTAATTGCACCCGTTGTCGCTAAACGAAGACCCACTAATTGATCTTCAAATTTAGGCCACAGAATACCTGGTGTATCTAACAATTCCATTTCCTTCCCAACTTTAATCCATTGTTGAGCTGTTGTCACACCTGGACGATCTCCTGTTTTAGCAATATTTTTCTTTGCCAATTTATTAATCAATGTAGATTTACCAACATTTGGTATACCTACAATTAATGCACGAATCGCTCTCGGTCTAATACCTTTTGCAACCATTTTATCAAATTTTTCTTTAACAAGCACTTTACAAGCTGCTGCAATTTCCTTCATACCTTGTCCAGCTTGCGCGTTAATCGAAATTGCCATATGGCCTTTTTCTTTAAAATATGCGATCCATTGTTTTGTTAAACGATCATCCGCCATATCCGCTTTATTTAAAACAACAAGCCTTGGCTTATGTGTAATGATTTCATCAATCATTGGGTTTCGAGATGATAATGGTAATCGAGCATCTACAAGTTCAATTACAACATCAATTAATTTTAATTTCTCCGTTACTTGGCGTCTAGCCTTCGCCATATGCCCTGGAAACCATTGAATTACCATGTTGCCACCTTCTTTTTCATTTATTTCACAATACGTGCGTCTTCTAACGGCCAATATAACATATTAGCTTTACCAATTACTTGATCCATTGAAATCGTACCGATTGAACGGCTATCTTTACTAAAACGACGATTATCACCTAAAACAAATAATTGATCTTTTGGAACGGTTTTCTTGCCTGTCATTTCTTCAAGATTAAAATCATATGTAAGCGGTCCATCAGCAATTTGCTTTTTCTGCTTGTCTAAATACGGCTCCTCATAAGCCTTTCCGTTAACATACAGTTTATCATTACGATACTCTATTTCATCGCCTGGCAGGCCTATAATGCGCTTAATGTAATCTTTATCTTCTGTTGCTCGAAATACGATAATATCAAAGCGTTTTGGATCTCCAATGTGATAACCAATTTTATTCACAATCATTCGATCACGATCATGTAAAGTAGGTGCCATCGATACCCCGTCTACGAGAATTGGCGCAAAGAAAAACTGTCTAATAACACCAGCTAATACAACAGCAATCAAAATTGCTTTAATCCATTCCCAAAGTGAACTCTTCTCTTTTTTCATGCATTTCCCCTCCACGGTTATGTAAACTGCTCGTATTATACCAAAATTTCATATAGATTGGAAAAAGGGAGCTTGTGCATTTACAAGCTCCCATACATGTCTTATCGAATTTCTTTAATACGTGCTTTTTTACCGCGAAGGTTACGTAAGTAGTATAACTTAGCACGACGTACTTTACCACGGCGAAGTACTTCGATTTTCGCGATTCTTGGCGTGTGAACTGGGAATGTACGCTCAACACCTACACCGTAAGAAATCTTACGAACTGTGAATGTTTCACTGATTCCGCCACCACGACGTTTAATTACAACACCTTCGAAAAGCTGAATTCTTTCACGAGTTCCCTCAACAACTTTTACGTGTACACGTAAAGTGTCACCAGGACGGAATGAAGGAAGGTCAGTTTTTAATTGGCCTTTTGTAATTTCTGCGATTAATTGTTGCATATTAAATTCTCTCCTTTAAACAGATGCTCTTATAAAGTCTTAATAAATTACAGCGGAACATCGTTAATACGGCTACTGATTTCAGTAGCACAAATGTTATAATAGCATATTACTAGGCCTGTTGCAATAGCAAATATATGAAGTTATTACTGCTCTCGCTTTATTTCCTCAAGCCATTTTTTCTCTTGTTTAGATAACTCTCTCTCATCTAACAAATCAGGTCTACGCGTATACGTTCGACGCAAAGATTCCTTATGTCGCCATTCATCAATGTTTTTATGATTCCCTGACATTAATACATCCGGTACCTTCATACCACGAAAATCAGCTGGACGTGTATAATGAGGATGCTCTAATAAACCTGTACTAAACGAATCCTCTACTTGTGAAGCATGATTTCCTAGCACACCTGGCAAGAGACGTACAACACTATCAGTAATAACCATAGAGGCTAATTCTCCGCCCGTTAATACATAGTCACCAATAGAAATCTCATCCGTTACGAGATGCTCACGAATTCGTTCGTCATACCCTTCATAATGCCCACATACGAAGATCAAATGTTCTTCCCCTGCAAGCTCTTCCGCTTTCTTCTGCGTAAATCTTTCGCCCTGCGGACACATTAAGACAACTCTAGGCTTACGCTCTGTCTCTTTCGTCAAATCTTCTACAGCATCAAAAATAGGCTGAGGAGTAAGCACCATACCAGCTCCTCCGCCGTAAGGATAATCGTCTACGCTATTATGCTTACTTGTTGTATAATCACGAAAGTTAACAACACGAAGGTTTACCGCTTCTTTTTCTTGCGCCTTCTTTAATATAGAAGATCCAAATACACCGGTAAACATGTCTGGGAACAACGTTAAAATATCAATTTTCATTATAGCAGCCCTTCCATTACATGAATGGTTACTAATTTATTTTCAATATTAACTTGAAGTACAACGTCATCGATATAAGGAATTAAGAGATCTTGACCCTTCGGGCGTTTAATTACCCAAACATCATTTGCACCAGGAGATAGAATCTCTTTGATTGTCCCTAGCGCTTCTCCTTCTTCCGTTACAACACTGCAACCAATAATTTCATGATAGTAGTATTCACCTTCAGCAAGTTCACCTAACTGCTCTTCTGGTACTTTTATTAAAGAACCTTTAAACTTCTCTACTTCATCTACATTGTTATATCCTTCAAATGTTAATAAATCGAATGTCTTATGTTGGCGATGAGAAGTTACCTTCACCGGAAGGTAGTCTGTGCCTTTCTCATTCGATATGTATAACGTGTTTCCTACTTTATATCGCTCTTCTGGAAAATCAGTACGAGAAATAACACGGATTTCCCCTCTTACGCCATGAGTATTTACAATCTTCCCTACGTTAAACCATTTTGTCATAAATAGTATGTCACCCCTGGTTTCTATATAAATTAAGCATCTCCATTTCACAGATGGAACATGCACTCTCTATTTAAATGTTAAAAAAGGGAGAGGAATAACTCCTCGCCCTTTTTTACGTTTATTGAATTTCCAGTGTTACTTTTTCATCATTATGATGTCCCACTGAATACAAGAGCATTCGAATCGCTTTCGCAACTCTCCCTTGCTTTCCAATGACTTTTCCAACATCCTCAGGATGTACAGTTAATCGATACTTTATCTCTCCGTTGCAAAGTTCCTGTGTAACTTTTACATCTTCAGGATAATCGACAAGAGGCTTGACAATCGTCTCGACTAACTTCTTCATAGTCATTGCCTCAATTACTTACCTTGTTTAGATAAGTGGAATTTCTCCATGATACCTTGGTTAGAGAATAAGTTACGAACTGTATCAGATGGTTTAGCACCATTTCCTAACCATTTTAATGCTGCTTCTTCGTTGATCTTAACTTCAGCTGGTTGAGCAACTGGATTGTAAGTTCCGATTTCCTCAATGAAACGTCCGTCACGAGGAGAACGAGAATCTGCAACAACTACACGATAGAAAGGAGTTTTTTTAGCTCCCATACGTTTTAAACGAATTTTAACTGCCATTTATAAAGCACCTCCGAATTTATTTCACACAGATAATTATATTAGCAAAAAGACTATTGCTTTGTAAAGTATTTTTTCTTAACAGAGCCATCTTTTTTTCCTTACATGAATGGAAACTTCAATCCACCTAGTCCTTTTTTCTTACCTTTTTGCATTCCCGTCATCGTCTTCATCATTTTTTTCATGTCATCGAATTGTTTAATTAGACGATTGATTTCTTGTACAGTTGTACCGCTACCTTTGGCAATGCGCTTTTTGCGACTAGCATTGATTATTTCCGGTTGTTCTCGTTCTAATTTAGTCATAGAACGAATAATTGCCTCAATATGCCCAATTTGTTTTTCATCAACTTGTGCATTTTTCAGCCCTTTAATTTTATTTGCACCAGGAAGCATTCCTAACAATTCATCAAGCGGCCCAAGTTGACGCACTTGTCCAAGTTGTTCTAGGAAATCGTCAAGCGTAAACGAAAGCGTACGCATTTTTTGCTCAAGTTCTTTCGCTTTCTCTTCATCAACTGTAGCTTGCGCTTTTTCAATCAATGTTAAGACATCGCCCATCCCTAAAATACGGGATGCCATACGCTCTGGATGGAACGCTTCAATTGCATCTAGTTTTTCACCCATACCAGCAAATTTAATCGGCGTGTTTGTTACAGCCTTAATAGATAATGCAGCACCACCGCGCGTATCACCATCTAACTTCGTTAATACAACACCTGTTAAACCTAACTGTTCATGGAAACTTTGTGCAACATTTACCGCGTCTTGTCCCGTCATCGCATCGACAACAAGGAAAATTTCATCCGGTTTCGCAACTTCTTTAACTTTCGCTAATTCATCCATTAGTTCTTCATCAATATGCAGGCGACCCGCTGTATCGATTAAAACATAATCGTGATGATCTTCTTTTGCTTTTGCAATCGCTTGTTTCGCAATTTCAACAGGACTTACTTGATCTCCTAAAGAGAATACAGGCATGTCCAATTGCTTCCCTAATGTTTCAAGCTGTTTAATCGCTGCTGGACGGTAAATATCCGCTGCAACAAGCATCGGTTTACGGTTATGCTTTTTACGAAGCAAATTCGCAAGCTTACCTGTCGTCGTTGTTTTACCCGCACCTTGCAGACCAACCATCATAATAACAGTCGGTGGCTTATTAGCAACAGCAATTTTGCTTTGCTCTCCGCCCATAAGTTCTGTAAGTTCTTCCTGTACAACTTTAATTACTTGTTGTCCAGGTGTCAAACTTTTCATTACATCTTGTCCGACAGCACGTTCAGACACACGCTTCACAAAATCTTTTACTACTTTAAAGTTAACATCTGCTTCTAAAAGAGCTAGACGAACTTCTCTCATCATTTCTTTCACATCGGCTTCAGAAACTTTTCCTTTGCCGCGGATTTTTTGCATTGTCTGTTGAAGTCGGTCGGCTAATCCTTCAAATGCCATATTGCCGCCCTCCTAATCTAATTTTTCGATAGCTTCAACAACTTGTTTCATTTCTTCATTCACATGCTCTTCTTCGCTGATTAGCTGTTTTAGCTTTGCAACAAGTCGCTGTCGCTCTTGAAACTTTTGAAGTAATACTAATTTTTCTTCATATTCTTCAAGCATCGCTTCAGTCCGTTTAATGTTATCATACACGGCTTGGCGACTTACATCAAATTCTTCCGCAATTTCACCAAGAGATAAATCATCTAGATAATAAAGCGACATATAACTTCTTTGTTTTTGCGTTAACAACGATTGATAAAAATCAAATAAATAGTTCATTCTCGTTGTTTTTTCGAGCATGCTGGATCATCCTTTGTTAAGTGATTTCCCTTTACATGAATTAGTTTACATGTAGTCCAAAAGAGTGTCAAGTTTTTTTCTTAACATCATATATTTTTTATAGAAAAAGAAGCGGAAATACCGCTCCTTTCACTTATACTTCTTCTGTTTCTACTAAGTTCGCAAATAAACCATACACATATTGTTCTGGATCAAACTGTTGCAAGTCATCCATTTGCTCTCCTAATCCAACAAACTTCACTGGTACATCCATTTCGTTACGAATCGCTAATACAATACCACCTTTAGCAGTTCCATCTAACTTCGTTAAAACAATACCAGTTACATTCGTTGCTTCACGGAATGTTTTCGCTTGGCTTAAACCGTTTTGTCCTGTTGTTGCATCAATAACAAGTAATACTTCATGAGGAGCACCTGGTACTTCACGCTCAATTACACGCTTCACCTTCTCTAATTCTTTCATTAAATTTACTTTATTTTGCAAGCGTCCTGCTGTGTCACATAGTAATACATCTACCTTACGTGCTTTCGCAGCTTGTACAGCGTCATACATAACCGCCGCTGGATCAGATCCAGATCCTTGTTTAATCACTTCTACACCAACGCGATCGCCCCATACTTCTAATTGTTCAATCGCTCCAGCACGGAATGTGTCTCCTGCCGCTAATAGGACTGACTTACCTTCTGATTTAAACTTATGCGCCAGTTTACCAATTGTCGTCGTTTTTCCTACACCATTAACACCAACAAATAAAACAACCGTTAATTGGTCCTCTTGCATATTAATTTCGTTACTAAAATCGCTGTCGCCTTTGTAAATTCCTACTAGTTTTTCTGAAATAACAGCTTGTACTTCTTTTGGATCTTGAATGTTACGACGTTGTACTTCTTCTTTCAATTGGTCAATTAATTCCATTACCGTCGCAACGCCAACGTCTGCACCGATTAAGATTTCTTCTAACTCTTCGAAAAAATCTTCGTCCACTTTACGGTAACGATACACTAAATCATTCACTTTATCCGCAAATGAATTTCTCGTTTTTTCTAATCCTTGTTTAAATTTCTCTGTAACTGTATCCGTTTGTTTTGAAATTTTTTCTTTTAGTTTTTTAAAAAAACTCATACTTTCCCATCCTTCCTATTCACTTGCAACAAGTTCTTCTCCGGCGTCTAAACGAACCGAAACAAGTTTAGATACCCCTGATTCTTGCATTGTTACACCGTACAACACATCAGACTCTTCCATTGTACCTTTTCTATGTGTAATTACAATAAACTGCGTCTCATTACTGAATTTCTTTAAATACTGTGCAAAACGAGCTACATTCGCCTCATCAAGGGCTGCCTCTACCTCATCTAGTACACAGAATGGTACTGGGCGTACTTTTAAAATACCAAATAAAAGCGCAATTGCTGTTAAAGCACGCTCTCCACCTGAAAGTAAACCTAAGTTCTGCAGTTTCTTCCCTGGCGGTTGTGCTACAATATCAATACCCGTATTTAGTAAATCCTCTGGATTAGTCATTACTAAATCCGCTCTACCGCCTCCAAATAATTCAGAGAATACCGATTGAAACTCCATTCTAATGCCTTCAAACGTAGTAGAAAAGCGTTTTTTCATTTCTTCATCCATTTCGGTAATAAGCTGGTGCAATGTCGCTTTCGCTTCTTCTAGGTCGTCTCTCTGCTCTAGTAAGAATGTATGACGCTCCGCTACACGTTCATATTCATCAATTGCCCCTAGGTTCACTGTACCTAACTCTTCTATAGATAATTTGATTAATTTTACTTTCTTACGCGCATCTTCTGCAGGCATTGTCATTGTATATTTTAGTTTTGCCGCTTCAAATGAAATCGTATATGTTTCACGTAAATGTTGTAATCTATTTTCCAACTCTACATCAAGTCGATTTATTCTCACTTCTTGATCTTTCAACATTTCAAGAATATATTTATGTTTACCTGTCGTTTCTTTCAAATTGCGCTCTAAATGTTCTACCCTCTCTTGCAACGATACACGTTGTTCACGACGAGAGCGAATTAATTCTGAAGTTTGATTACGATCATATGCTTTCTTCTCAATCATATTCGTAATTTGCTCTTCACCACTTGAATTAGATGTCATTTCTTGTTTTAAGAACGCTAAATCCTCTTTCGTTTTTACAAGTGTCGCATCCGTTTCTTCTTTTTCCTTCGTCAATCGTTCAACTTTTTCTTTTTGATTAAATAAGCGTTGTTGCTTTTCAGCTACCAGAACTTTTAACTCCGTCATTTCTTTTTGAACTTTTTCTTTCGAAGAATGTTGCTCACTTTTTTGTTTTGTTAAAGCTACAATTTTACTATCTAACTTAGTGATATCAGCTTGAAGATTCGTTAAAATCCCTTCTAACTCCTCTTTACGCCCTTGCATTTTTACTCGATCTTGTAAAAACCCTTCAATCTCTAAATCATAAATAGACAATCGATCATTAATACGATGTTCTTCTAATTCTAGACGATTAATCTCTTCTCTTAATTTCTGCTCATCTACACGATCTACTTCTACAGTTTGCCTTAGTTCGCGTATTTTCACTTCTTTTTCTTGAATCTCTTGTTTTACTGCTTTAACAAAGTTTTCTAACTTCATTGTTTTTTCTTCCATATCAGTTAACTTGCGAGTCCACTCTTCCAGTTCACGTTGGCGTCCTAATAAAGAAGATTTCGCTTGCTTTACCGCCCCACCAGTCATAGAACCGCCAGGATTCACTACATCACCTTCGATTGTTACAATGCGATAACGGTATTGCAGTTGTTTCGCCAACTCATTTGCTCCGCGTAAATCTTTCGCAACAATAACCGTACCTAATAAATTTGAAACTACATTTTCATATTTATTGTTGTACTGCACAAGTTCTGCCGCCACACCTACAAACGATGGGTGTTGATTTGCAATGCGTAATTGCTCAAATGATAAAGACCTGCTTTTAATAACAGCTTGCGGTAAAAACGTTGCACGTCCATGTTTATTTTGCTTTAAAAATGCTATCGCATTACGAGCATGCTCCTCTGTTTGTACAACAATGTGCTGCATCGCTGCACCTAGAGCAATTTCCATTGCAACTTCGTATTCTTTCGGTACCGTTAACAGTTCCGCAACAGCACCCTCGATACCTTGCAACCTATTTTCTCTAGCTTTCAATACTTCACGTACACCTTGATAGAATCCAGAATAATCTTCTTGCATCTCTTCAAGCATTTCTTTTCGAGAACGTGCCTGTTGCACAAATTGATATGCTTGATACAGTTTTGTTTCATTTTCACTATACTGCGTCTTACATTTCCCAAGCGCCGCCTCTGTCTTCTGTATGTTTGAGAGAATGCCAGCTACTTTTTCTTTCGCTTGTTCGTAACTTTCTACAAGTTTCGTCTTTTTCGCTGTAATTTCCATACGCATTTCTACATATTTCGCATTCTCTTCATCTAGACGCTCGTTTTTAGACGTTTGCTGTTTAGATTGTTCTTCAATCATAGATAATTCATTACGATGACTAGCTTGTTGATTTAAAAGCTCAATATAGTCACCTTTTAAATTCTCAATCTGTTCCTCTAAATTGTCAGCAAAAGTAGCAAGCAGTTGCTCATTATCATGCAATTTTTGCTCCAACTCTTTTACTTCATTCACAAATTGCATTAAAGCTTCTGTACTTGACTCAATCTCACCATCGTAACTTTTAGCTTTCTCTGTTAATTCAACAATTAACTGCTCAAGTTGCGCACAATGCGCCGTAGCATTTTGCTTTCTCTCTTTTAACAACTCACGCTGCCCTTCAAGTTTTTCTAGCTCTTTACTAGAAAGAAGAAGTACTTCTTGCAACGAGTCTACAGACTCATCTACCGCTTGTAATTGTCCTCGTAATTCCTCAAGCTCTTCTTCACTTTTTTGTAAATTCGTTGACATTTTAGCTTCTTCGTTTTTATTATGCCCAAACTGATTTCGAAGCGCTTCCCATTTCTCGTGCAATTCTTCAATTTCATGGACAATAAGCGCGGCTTCTACTTTCTCTAATTCTTCTTTATTCTCAAGATAATCTTTCGCAATAGAAGCTTGTCTTTCTAAAGGTTCTACTTGACTACTTAATTCATGAATTATATCTTGTACACGATTTAAGTTTTCTTGTGTTTCTGCTAATTTCCCTTCAGCTTTCTTTTTGCGAAGTTTGTATTTTAGTACGCCTGCCGCTTCTTCAAATACACCTCGACGCTCTTCTGACTTACTACTTAAAATCTCTTCCACTTTCCCCTGGCTAATAATTGAAAAAGCTTCTCTTCCCATACCAGAGTCCATAAATAAATCGATAATATCTTTCAATCTACATGATTGTTTATTAATATAAAAATCACTATCACCTGAACGAGATACACGACGTGTTACACACACCTCATTGTATTCAATTGGTAAACGTTGATCTTCATTATTTAAAGTTATTGTTACTTCAGCAACATTAACCGCTCTCCTCGTATCACTGCCTGCAAAAATAATATCCTCCATCTTTGCACCACGTAATGATTTTGCAGATTGTTCACCAAGTACCCAGCGAATTGCATCAGTAATATTACTTTTCCCGCTTCCATTAGGTCCTACTACAGAAGTTACACCTGGGACAAAATCAACAGATACACGCTCAGCAAAAGACTTAAACCCTGCTATTTCTAATCTTTTTAAAAACACGAAAGGCCTTCCTCCTATTCTCCGTCGTTATAAATGTTCTCTATACAAAAACAAGTATTATACGGATTTACCTTCTTTTTCATTATAAACAAAAAGAAAGTTTCATTCTATGCACAAGGAATCCCCCTCATTCAAAGGGGGATTCCTTATAGTTGTTCTTTTAATTTTTTCAATGCTTCTGCAGCAGCTTGTTGCTCTGCTTCTTTTTTCGACTTACCACTACCAAGACCTAAAGCTACGTTATTTAACGTAACACGTGACACAAATTCTCGATTGTGAGCTGGTCCTTTTTCTTGCAAAATTTGATACTCAACATTGCCACTGCCATCACGCTGAATCAATTCTTGCAACTGACTCTTATAATCCATCACATGAGAAAAAGCACCCTCATTAATTTTCGGATATACAATTTCTTTTAAGAATTCCCAAACTGTTTCTAGCCCTTGATCAAGATAAAGGGCACCAATAAACGCTTCAAAGACATCCGCTAATAAAGCTGGTCGTTCACGTCCACCTGTCATTTCTTCACCTTTTCCTAATAAAACAAGGCTACCAAATGACAATTCGTTCGCAAAACGAACAAGAGATGGCTCACATACAATAGCTGCACGTAGTTTTGTTAACTCTCCTTCGCTCATTGTCGGATATTTTTGAAACAGATACTGCGATACAGTCAGTTCCAATACTGCATCTCCAAGAAATTCAAGACGCTCATTATCTTCATGCGGTTTTTTTCGATGCTCATTCACATACGATGAATGCGTAAATGCTTGAATCAATAATTTTTCATCTGTAAACGTAATACCTATCTTTTCTTGAAACACTTTAAATGCTTCACGATATTTTGTTTCGTATTTTTTTTCTCTATATTTTCGGTACGGCATAGGTCCCTCCAGATATAAGCCAGAAAGCCCCGCTAAAAAACGGGACTTCACTTAAGCATTATAGATGACTCTCTATGTAAGTCACAGCATCGCCAACAGTAGCAATCTTTTCAGCATCTTCATCAGAAATTTCCATTTCGAATTCATCTTCTAATTGCATTACAAGTTCTACTACATCTAGGGAGTCTGCTCCTAAATCTTCCTTGAAGCTTGCAGCTGGTACTACCTCAGTCTCTTCTACTCCTAAACGATCAACGATGATTTTTGTTACGCGCTCTAAAACATCTGCCATTCCATTCACCTCCCCTCAAATATTATATTAAATATTGACCAAAAAAACTAGGTGAAATCGATTCTTTTATTACATTACCATACCGCCATCAACATTTAACGTTTGACCTGTAACATATTTGCTTTGATCAGAAGCAAAAAACGTTACAGCATTCGCGATATCTTTCGCTTCACCAAATTGAGCAGCTGGAATAACTTTTAACATTTCGGCTTTAATATTCTCATCTAGTACATCCGTCATATCAGTCGCAATAAAGCCCGGCGCAATTGCATTCACTGTAATATTTCGACTTGCTAACTCTTTTGCAGATGTTTTTGTTAATCCAATAACACCCGCTTTAGCAGCAACATAGTTAGCTTGTCCTGGGTTTCCTATAACACCAACAACCGAAGCGATGTTTATAATTCTACCGTGACGTTGACGCATCATATAACGAGATACTGCTTTTGTACATAAGAATACACCTTTTAAGTTTGTATTAATAACTGTATCCCATTCTTCTTCTTTCATACGCATTAATAAATTATCTTTCGTTACACCAGCATTATTTACAAGAATATCAACTTGTCCAAATGTATCTACTGTTTGTTTCACCATATTTGTAACATCATCAGCATTTGCAACATCTGCTCTTACCGCAATTGCATCAGAACCTAATTTTTTAATTTCATCTACTACTTCATTTGCTTTTTGTTCATTACCAGCATAATTTACTACTACATTTGCCCCTTGTTTCGCTAAATCGATCGCAATCGCGCGACCAATTCCACGTGAAGCGCCAGTTACTAATGCTACCTTCCCTTTTAACATCAGTTTTCTCCTCTCAAATTTGAAATGGTATCTTTTAATGTCTCTTCATCGTATATCGCATATGCTTTTACTGATGAATCAATTGACTTCATAAGTCCAGCAAGTACTTTTCCAGGTCCAATTTCAATAAACGTATCTACTCCCTGGCTCACCATATATTCAATAGACGGGTACCATAATACAGGCGAATAAAGCTGTTCAATTAACTTTTCTTGAATGTCTGCACCACGTGTAATAACTTCCGCCGTAACATTTGCAATAACAGGAATATTCGTGTCATGAATTGTAATTTCATTTAAAACACTTTGGAACTTCTCAGCTGCCGGCTTCATAAGTGAAGAATGGAATGGCCCACTTACTTTTAGTGGAATCGCTCTCTTTGCACCATTTTCTTTCGCTCTTTGAGAAGCAACCTCTACGCCTTGCTTCGTTCCAGAAATCACAATTTGCTTCGTACTATTCATATTAGCGATTTGCACTGCATATCCTTCACTTGTTACTTCTTCTGTAACTTGTTTCAGCATATGTGGGTCAGCACCTAATATAGCTGCCATTGCGCCTTCCCCGCCCGGAACAGCTTCTTCCATATATTCGCCACGTTTCCTTACAGCATATACAGCATCTTCAAAAGTTAATGCATCAGCTGCTACAAGAGCACTATATTCACCTAAACTATGACCAGCGACAAAGTCAGGTGTAATGTCATACTCTTTCAAAGCTGTCAAAATAGCAAAACTCGTTGTTAATAATGCAGGCTGCGCATTTGTTGTTAATGTAAGCTTTTCCTGCGGTCCTTCAAAAATCACTTCTGAAAGTGAATCTTCCAACACCTCATCTGCTTTTGCAAACACTTTTGCAACCTCTTTATTATTCTCTGCTAATTGTTTACCCATTCCAACTGCCTGTGAACCTTGGCCCGGAAAAAGAAATGCTATTTTTCCCATTTCAAATCCTCCTCTTATTGGAGTGACTCTTTCTCCATTACGCTTGAAATCGTAGGAATTACTTCTTTCGCTACCATTTCTCTCGTTTGACGAATCGCACTAAATATCGACTGGTCATTAGAAGAACCATGAGCCTTAATGACAGGTGCTTTCAATCCAAATAATGCAGCTCCTCCATACTCCGAATAATCCATTTTATCTTTTAATACCATAAGTTTTGGCTTTAATACCGCCGCTGCTAATTTGCTCGTAAATGAACTCATTAACTGTTCTTTCAACATAGAGAATAGCGCAAGTGCTGTTCCCTCTAATGATTTCAACGCTACATTCCCTGTAAAACCATCACATACAACAACATCTGCTACACCTTGCAATAAATCTCTTGATTCAACGTTCCCAACGAAATTAATTGGCGCATCTTTAAGCATTGCAAATACTTGCTTTGAAAGCTCGTTTCCTTTTCCATCCTCTGTTCCAACGTTTAATAGTCCAACGCGAGGATTTTCAATTCCTCTTACCTTCTCAGCATAAACAGATCCCATTACTGCATATTGATATAAATGAATTGGTTTTGCATCAACATTTGCTCCAACATCTAACATAACAAAACCTTTTCCATCTACAGTTGGCATTGTAGGCGATAAAGCTGGTCGCTCAATTCCTTCCATACGACCGACTACAAATAATCCAGCTGCCATTAAAGCTCCCGTACTACCTGCGGATATACAAGCGTCTGCTTCTCCATCCTTTACTTGTTGTGCCGCAAGCACCATTGAAGCTTGTTTTTTTCGACGAACCGCTCTTACTGGTTCCTCCGTTGATTCTATTTTTTCGTCTGTATGAAGAATAGTAATTCGTTCATCACTCGTTAAGTATTGACGAATTTCCTCTTCTTTCCCTACTAACGTAATATGTAAATCAGAATATTCCTTAATAGCTTTCATTGCCCCTAATACTACAGCCTTTGGAGCGTGATCTCCGCCCATTGCATCTATTGCGATTTTCATAAGTTGTTACCTTCCTCACTATAATTACTAGATCGATACATTTCAAAAGTGCCTGTAAAAACAAGTTCTTCTCCAACGAAGCTACGCACTTTGACAACCGTCCGTCCCTTATCATTCTCTACATCTTCAACGCGCGCTTTTGCAACAACACGCTCTCCTAATTTTACAGGGCGAATGTATCGAATGGTAGACTTTGCAGTTAAAGCTAATTCTTCATCAATAACCGCAACAGCTAGTGAGTTTGCTTGCGCAAACAGATGATGCCCACGAGCAATTTGATTTCTTTTAAATACATGTTCTATCTTTACTTCAAAGATAGAGATTGCATGTCTATCTAATTCAATATCAATAATTTCTCCAACAACCTCTTCTAACGGTAAAGATTTCACATCTTCTTCATGTTGCTTTGTAGCTACATGTTTAATTCTCTCTCTTAATTCAGGAATAGACAATTCCATACGATCAAGTCGTACTGTTTGTATACTCACTTGAAATTTTTCCGCTAAATCTTCATCCGTAATAAAAGGATTTGATTCGATTGTTTGTTGTAATAACTCTTGTCTTTCTTTTTTACTTCTTCTTTTTTTCATACCGCACCATCCATTTTTATGACTAGGTACTAACAGTAGTATATAATTATTAAAAGTAGAATGCAACAAAAACTTTTGTTGACTCCCTTTAATCGAGCTTCTCTCCTTGGAAAACACCTGTCCCATCAAGATACGTACGCAAGGCAGCATACTGATCATTATGCCAAAACGCTTCTGAATCTACTAGTATCGCCGCATCTTGCCTTGCTGTTTCTAACGCTCGATAATCATGTACCATGTCAGCAACCTTAAATTCTGGTAAGCCACTTTGCTTACTCCCAAAGAAATCTCCAGGACCTCGTAATTCTAAATCTTTTTCTGACAATACAAATCCATCATTTGTTTCAGTCATTATACGCATTCTTTCTTTCCCTGTTTCTGATTTAGGGTCTGCTATTAATAAACAATATGATTGTTCACTACCACGGCCGACACGCCCTCTAAGCTGATGAAGCTGCGATAAACCGAAACGTTCTGCATCATAAATAACCATTACAGTCGCATTCGGTACGTTCACACCTACTTCAACAACTGTTGTCGATACAAGAATTTGTACTTTATTTTCACTAAACTGTCCCATTATCTCTTCTTTTTCCTGAGACGATAATCTCCCATGCATCAATCCAACTTGGCATTTCCCTTGGTAATGCTGCGTCAGCATACTATGTAAGTCGATAGCATTTTGCACATCAAGTTTCTCAGATTCTTCAATTAAAGGACAAATAACGTATGCCTGTCTTCCTTTTTTTATCTCCTTTTCAACGAAACCGAGAACGCGATCTAACATATCATGTTTTGCCCAGTATGTTTCAATCACCTTTCTACCTGCTGGCATCTCATCGATTATCGAAACATCCATCTCTCCAAATGCAGTAATTGCAAGCGTACGCGGAATTGGTGTCGCTGTCATAAATAATACATCTGGACTTTCACCTTTCTCCCGTAAAACTCGGCGCTGCGCTACACCAAATCGATGCTGTTCATCTGTAATAACGAGACCCAACCTATGAAATATAACTTCATCTTGAATTAAGGCATGCGTTCCAACAAGAATATCTATTTCTCCTTGTTCTAACTTCGCTAAAATTTCTCGACGTCTCGCCCCTTTAACAGAACTTGTTAACAGTTCCACCTTCATACCAAAATGCGAAAACGTTTCAGCAAGCGACTGATAATGTTGCTCAGCTAAAATTTCTGTAGGAACCATTAAAGCACCTTGATAATGGGCTAATTTCGATGCATAAAGGCCAATCGCAGCAACAACTGTTTTCCCAGAACCAACGTCACCTTGCAATAGTCGGTTCATCCGATAAGGAGATGTCATATCTTTCAAAATTTCATCTACAACTCGGCGCTGCGCACCCGTTAATGGAAACGGCAGTGCATCGATAAATTCTTGTAATTCTACTGACGGAATCTCTTTCTTCGTCCCTTTTGAATTTTCCCTCTCCATTTTCCGGAGCGTTTGCATTTTCAGCTGAAATAAGAAAAATTCTTCATATACAAAACGGCGACGCGCTTGCTTCAAATCTTCCTGTCCTACCGGAAAATGCAATGCCCTGAGCGCTTCATATCTTGGTAATAATTTATATCGCCCTAACAAACCATCCGGTAACACTTCGACTATAGAATCTCCATATTCCTTTAACGCTTGAGCAATAAAACGACGCATCTGTTTTACTGTAAGTTTCCCCTTTACTGAATAAACAGGTTCCACTTCTTGTTGACGTACAACCGGTCCAAAATGAAGTTCTGATACAGCAATTGTTTGACGATGTTGATCCCATTTACCAGTAATCGTTATCGTTTCATCTAACTTTAATTTTTGCTTATAGTAAGGCCTATTAAAACATACCGCCGTAATTAAATAACGACCGACGAGAACACGAACTGTTAAACGCGATTTCTTCTTACCATAATATTGCAGCAAAGGAGCACTATGAACCTTCCCTTCAACCGTTACACGTTCATCATGCTTTACTTCAGCAAGATCTTTCATCGCATAATCTTCATAACGGTACGGAAAATGTTCTAATAGATGAGAAACTGTATAAATACCCATCTCATGTAGTAACTCAGATGTTTCTCCTCCGATCCCCTTTACATCCGTAACAGGAACTTGTACAACATCATTCAAGATTCTCACACCCCGTCACATTATTTTCTTTATTGCATTTTGTTTGAGTACCAATTAGCATCTGTAATCGCTCTCTTTCACCTTATATATTCTATCATAGGCATTCTAAGAGAAACTACTCAAATCCCTTATATAAAACAAGTAAAAAAGAGCCTCACTATTAGCAGCAAGGCTCTTTTCTCTCTTCAATATGCTAGCCTTTTGAATAAAAACTAGTAATAAACTTCATATTACTACTTCTTATTCATTAGCAAGTAAGTAATCCATTTATTTTCAAAACGAATCTTATCTTATTCTACAGAGAAGATGAAAGAATACACTGGTTGGTTTCCAGCATGTACTTCTACTTCTGCATCTTCAAATTTCTCTTCTACAAATTCAACTAACTCCGCTACTTCTTCGTCAGTTGCATCTTCCCCTTGTAGAATCGTTACGATTTCAGAATCTTCATCAATAAGCGCTTCTAGTAATTGCTTCGCAGCTCCTACTTTTTCAGCATTTGTAGATACAATTTTCCCATCTGCAATACACATGAAATCATCTTTTTGAATTGCTACACCATCAATTTCCGTATCACGTACAGCATACGTAATTTGACCTGTTTTCACATGAGATAAAGCTTCTTGCATGTTTTCTTCATTCTCTTCTAACGTTCCAACTGGGTTAAATGCTAACATTGCTGCCATACCTTGAGGAACTGTTTTCGAACGAACAACAATAACTTCTTGATCTACAACTGATGCCGCTTGTTCTGCTGCCATTACAATATTTCCGTTATTCGGTAAAATAATGATTTTTTCAGCATTTGCTTCTTCAATTGCCTTCACGATATCCTCCGTACTTGGATTCATCGTTTGACCACCTTCGATAACTTTCGTTGCGCCGATGCTCTCAAATAAAGTTTTAATACCAGAACCCATAGCTACAGTTACGATACCATATGGTTGTTTTTCCTTCGATTGAGCTGGTTGCTCAGGAACCATAGTAGGTTCATCTAACAAAGCAGTATGCTGTTCACGCATATTTTCTACTTTAATCTTAATTAAACTACCGTATTTTTGCCCGTAGTTCATAGCGTCTCCAGGATGTTCTGCATGGATATGAACTTTTACAATTTCATCATCAGACACAACTAGTAGAGAATCACCATATACACTAATATCTTCACGGAATTTTTGTTCAGAGAAATTATGCTCTTTCACCTTTTCAGCCTCTAATTTCACCATGAACTCCGTACAATATCCATACTTAATATCTTCTGTACTCAATTGGCTTTGTACACTACGGTGATGTTCTGCGCGTACCATTTCATTCATAGATGGTTGCGTCGGTGCATCAGAAGAAATCGTTTCTCCTTTTAAGTCAGCTAAAAATCCTTCGTATACCACTACAAGACCTTTACCACCGCTATCTACAACGCCAACTTGTTTTAATACAGGTAATAAATCTGGCGTACGATTTAACGATGCGTTTGCTTCTTTCACAACGTCTTCCATAAACAAAACAAAGTCGCGCTGTTTTTTCGCAACTGTTACTGCATATTTACCCGTTTCTCTTGCAACCGTTAAAATCGTTCCTTCAATCGGTTTCATAACCGCTTTATAAGCCGCCTCTACTCCAGCTTCTAGTGCTGCAGCAAAATCAACTGTTGTTAATTCTTCTTTTTGTTCAATGGATTTAGAGAAACCACGGAACAACTGAGATAAAATAACTCCAGAGTTACCACGAGCTCCCATTAATAATCCTTTGGCTAAACTTACGCCGACTTTACCAGCATGCTGTGAAGGATTTGCTTTCACTTCACGCGCACCTGAAGTCATAGATAAGTTCATGTTTGTACCGGTATCGCCATCTGGAACTGGAAATACGTTTAATGCATCAACAAGCTGAACATTATTTGTTAAATTATTCGCTCCTTGCATGATCATTTGTGATAAACGTTTTCCATCAATTTTTTGAATTGACACAGATTTTCCTCCTTAATGCACATTACAAGTTTATTACTTTAACTCCTTGTACGTAGATGTTTACAGAATCTACTGCTAGTCCTACAGTTTGATCTAATGTATATTTCACTTTCGTCTGCACATTATGTGCCACTTCTGAAATTTTCGTACCATAGCTCACAATAATATACATATCAATATGTACTTCATCTTCATCTTTACGAACAATAACACCTCTAGTGAAGTTTTCTTTTCGTAAAATGTCTGTTAATCCATCTTTTAACTGATTTTTTGATGCCATACCTACGATACCGTAGCAATCTACCGCGGCACCTCCAGCAATTGTTGCAATTACATCTGTACTAATATCAATTTGACCGTACTTCGTTTTAATTTCAATTGACATCTCGTTTCCCCCTTCATAAATGGTGAAAGTGAGCTAGACTACTTTAGTTACTATCATATAATCTTTTTAAAGAAAATTCCATCGTTCTTTCTTTTCACTCTCATATTTTATGTTTTAAATTACACTTTTTTATGATGAGCAAAATAGTCCATTGTTATTATACAACATGTACCACTATAATATGTCAAGCAATTTTTATGGATTTCAACTTTTCTTCATTGACATATAGTGTCAAGTAAATTTTCTTGATTTCTTTTTTCTACGGTGTTGCATTCTCTTTTTAGTTGTGTTAAATTATAGTAGTGTTTTTAGCATCGCATAAAAGACTAACATTGAAAAATTACGTATGGTAAGGTATCAAGGGAGGGAAATATAAATGGCTCGTGTTTGTGCTATTACTGGAAGAAAAGCTCGTTCTGGTAACTCTCGTTCTCACGCAATGAACGCTACAAAACGTAAGTGGGGCGCTAACCTTCAAAAAGTTCGCGTACGCATCGACGGAAAAGTTCAACGTGTTTACGTTTCTGCTAGAGCATTAAAATCTGGCAAAATCGAACGTGTTTAATAATAAAAAAAAGAGCCGATAGGCTCTTTTTTTACTATAACAATGGAAAAAGCACCGGTGATAGGTGCTTTTTTTAATCTTTTTTGAAGGTATTTAACATTGCACGAACAATTCCACCAAGAAATTTAGGTAACTTAATTGTATAAAATCTCATGGTTTCCCTCCTAATCCCCATTACTCCACTTGGTCACTATATGATGTAAGGAGCAAAATTGTTTCTTCAATCAGTGCTTCTTATCAACATTAATATGCCAGAAGTAAATGAAAAAGTACCTTTTTCCTTAACGAGTTCGTTACTAATACAAAGTGTTGATCCCCACTCTATTGTTTTATTAGTAAGCGGGTACTTAAAACCAAACAATGTAATCCCTTCCACTATTTCAGTAACTGGTACAAAAGATACATAAGGAAATTTTTTATTTTCTTCAATTATATGTGTACCCACTTTTTTAACTGTTATTTCATTTTTATTGTCCACAATACACATTTCTATCTCTACTTCTAACCCTTTTAAAAGCATCTGTATATTTGCCAAACCGTGATCAAGCCTTCCACCAGTAGCACCAAAAATACGAATTAGTGCCGGCTTCTGTTCTAATGCCCAGTTGATTGCAATTTCTAAATCCGTTTGATCTTTTTCCCGCGGAACAATATGTAATTCGTTCGTTTGCTGTCCCATCCATACTAATTCTTCTTCAGTAACTGAATCGTAATCTCCAAACGCAACAGCCGGGGTAATCCCTTTCTTTAATAGACGGTATACTCCCCTATCAACCGCTGCCCACACTACTTCCTCATTCTCGTATCGAGCAAAATCTGCGCAATATTCCGAAGGTCCTCCTGCCAAAATATGAATAATCATTTTTTCTTCTCCTTCCATTGTAAAAAGGCAATCTGCCATTCGGTAGATTGCCTTTTTACATATTTTTATCCTATCCTATAAATGCCTTACTAGGATAAAAGTTCATCACTACCCACGAATTACGCGAATTGCTTCACCGCGATCTTTTTGATTGTATACTGCTGACCCAGCTACAAGTACATTTGCTCCTGCTTCCACACAAAGTCTTGCTGTTTCAGCATTTACACCACCATCAACTTCAATTTCTACTTCTAGATTGCGCTCTTTCACCATTTCTGCAACTTGTTTAATTTTCGGTAATACAGAATGGATAAACTTCTGTCCACCAAATCCAGGGTTTACTGTCATAAGTAATACCATATCTATATCTTCTAATACATGCTCAATCACTGAAACTGGCGTATGTGGATTTAATACAACGCCCGCTTTAATACCATGAGATTTAATTAACTGAATTGTACGATGTAGATGTGGACACGCCTCTACGTGAACAGTAATAATATCCGCTCCCGCTTGTGCGAAAATCGGGATATAGTTGTCAGGATTTTCAATCATTAAATGTACATCTAATGGTAATGATGTAATTGGACGGATAGCTTCTACAATTAATGGTCCAATCGTAATATTTGGTACGAAATGTCCATCCATTACGTCAACGTGAATGTAATCCGCTCCGCCCTTTTCTACATCTTTAATCTCTTCCCCTAATTTTGAAAAATCTGCTGATAAAATCGATGGTGCAATTTTAATCATAACTAATACCTCGGCTTTCTCTCTCTAATTTCTTCTACGAATTGTTTATAGTTCTTATAGCGATATTCTGTAATCTTCCCTTCTTCAACCGCAGCTTTCACAGCACATTTCGGTTCAGAAAGATGTGTACACCCTCTAAATTTACAGTATTGGCTCGCTTCTTTCAACTCTGGAAAACAATATGTAAGATCTTCTACTTCTATATCAATGAAATCTAGTGAACTAAAACCCGGTGTATCTGCTACTAGTCCACTCCCAATTGCAATTAATTCTACGTGTCTTGTTGTATGCTTCCCGCGTCCTAAATGGGAGGAAATATCATTTGTTTTCAGCTCTAATTCTGGACGTAGCACATTAAGCATTGAGGATTTCCCAACACCAGATTGACCCGCAACGACAGAAACACAATTTTCTAAGTATGGTTTTAATATATCAATACTTTCTGACGTATTAATAGAAGTAAATAAAACATCATAACCCATCTCACGATAATCATTCGCATATGCTTCAACAGTTGCTTTCATCTTTTCATCTACTAAATCCATCTTGCTAATACAAATAATTGGCTTAATGTTATGATATTCAATCAGCACTAAAAATCGATCTAACAGTCCAGGATTAAAATCTGGTTCTACTGCAGAGAACACAAGGATCGCTTGATCGACATTAGCAATAGGAGGTCTAACAAGTTCATTTTTTCGATCAAACACTTCAAGCACATAACCTTCAGTTGGATTATCTGCCTGAAAAACAACTTGGTCTCCTACAAGTGGTGTAATTTTATTTTTTCTAAATACACCTCGCCCACGACATTGCGTAACCCCTTCTTCATGCTGCACGTAATAAAACCCACTTAAAGCTTTTATAATTTTTCCTTCTGGCATAGAATTCTCCTTTTTTGTATAAGGTGATGCTGAATTTAAAAATGAATGGATTTAAATTTTCCAAATAACGATTTCAAAACCTACCATATATACTTTCGCTAATATACATTAAATTTCCCATTAAATGCAAAAAAATATTTACAGCTGCATCACTTTACTAGCTTTTTGAATCATATATTTTTGCCTGCTATACCGTCCACTTTGTAGACAGCATAACAGGCAATAATAATAAGTAGACTTTCACTATTATTGAGTTGGATATGGTACTTCTTTATCAATAATCGTTACTCCATCTCGTACAATTTTATAGTGTCCCTTTGAACCTTCTTGAATTACAAATTCTAAAGAAATAGTCGCTGATTCAGTAATTGTTCTCGTTTCAACCGGTCTATCCATTTTTTGCTGCATGTCTTCTTTATAAATTTCTATTGTTTGCGGCTTTTTTTCACCTGTTACAGCAGGCTCATATGGGATAGAGATATTGTCCAATTTTACCGTTTTAGTCACTTTAGGCTTTTGACCATCAGAGATAATAATAGTTACTTTATCTCCCTCTTTTAATGGTGTACCTGGTTTTGGAAATTGCGAAATTACAAGTCCTTTTTCGACTGTATCTGAATACTCTCGTTTTATATCTGACGTTAGTTTTCTCTCATTCAAATAACCAGTTACACTATTTTCAGTCCACCCCGAAAAGTCACCTGGTCTAATTTGATAAGGACCTTTACTTACCCAGATTTTCAGTTCTTGCTCCGCTTCTATAACCATTTGATCAGGCGTCGGAATTTGCTCTACAATTTCACCTTTCGGCTTATCATTTTCAATATAATTTACTGTAACTTGTTTATATTTTTCTTCTAACTCAGCTTTTACACTCTCAAAGTTTTGCCCTGTGAAATTCGCCATCTTACTTTTCTTTTTTCCACCTGATTGATAGATAGTAATTTTAGCGTTTTCTTTTACGACTCTTCCTGCTACAGGGTCCGTTTTTATTACATCCCCAACTTCAACATCATCTGTATATACAATATTAGGCTCCGTCACCTCAAAGCCCTTTTCTACTAATGTATTTACAGCTGTCGTGTATTTCATACCAGCCACATCAGGAACTTTCACATCTTTAGGAATAAATAATCCTGGAATAACCGTAAGCGCTAATGTTATTCCTATTGCTAAAAATAAAAATGTTGAAATTAAAACTTTAAGCCACTTGTTACTCCGTTTTTTCTTCTTATCTAACTCAGCTGCTTCTGCTCTTATCGGTTCTTCCACCTTACTCCCTTTTAAAACAATCGTTTCATCACTTACATTTTCAAATAATTGTTCTTGTTGAATAATCGGAATCGCTTTCGTCGCTTCCATATCTTCTGGTATGTAAAACGGTTGCTCATTTATCCTCTCTGGATATAGCGCAGTTTCAATATCTCGCTTCATCGCATTGGCAGATTGATATCGATGGAACGGATCTTTTGCAGTTGCTTTTAATATAATATTTTCAACACTTTGCGGAATATTTTCATTCCATCTTTTTGGTGATGGGATTTCACTTTGTAAATGTTTTAAAGCTATAGCAACAGCAGATTCGCCAGAAAACGGTTGTCTTCCTGTTAACAATTCAAACATAACTATCCCAAGAGAATAGATATCTGATTGTTTATTTGCTATCCCGCCACGTGCCTGTTCTGGTGATAAATAATGGACTGAACCGAGCACTGAATTTGTATGTGTAATTGTTGTTGCACTTGTAGCTGTCGCAATTCCAAAATCTGTTACTTTTATTATTCCATCAGCTCGAATTAAAATATTGTGCGGCTTTATATCACGATGCACAATTTCAAAATGATGGGCGTGTGCCATAGCGGATGTTAACTGCTCCATAATATCAAGAGCTTCTCCTATAGGTAACATCCCTCGCTCAATTATGTATTGCTTCAATGTTTGCCCTGGTACATATTCCATGACAAGATAGTATATACCATCTTCTTCTCCGACATCATACATATTCACAATATTTGGATGCGACAACGTTGTAACAGACTGCGCTTCTCGATGGAAACGTTTAATAAACTCTTCGTTATTTGAGTAGTCGAGTCTTAATATTTTTACCGCTACATCTCGGCCAAGTATATCATCATGAGCTAAATATACATTGGCCATTCCGCCACCACCAATCATTTTCAGCAGCTTATAACGGTCATTTAAGCGTTTTCCAATCAGCACGTTGCACTTCACCTACTTTCGTTTGTCGAACCCGCATAATCAATAAGAACAAGTGTGATATTATCTTCTCCACCGCGATCATTTGCCAATTGAATGAGACACTGCCCTTTACCTTCAAGCTGTTCATTTAACTGTAAAATTTGTCGCATATCATCAATAGAAACTTTGTTTGATAACCCATCAGAGCAAAGAAGTAATTGATCATCTTCCTCAATCACCAACGTTTTAACATCTAACCCAACTTTTTCTTCTGTTCCTAATGCTCTTAATAACACATTCTTTTTCGGATGATACTCTGCGTCTTCCTTTGAAATTTCACCATGTTTCACCAGCTCATTTACAAGTGAATGATCTTCCGTTACTAGCGTCATTTCTCCTTCTGATACCATATAGCAACGACTATCTCCTATATGCCCTATTGTCACAAAGTTTGGTGTACAAACAGCTATTATAAGCGTTGTTCCCATACCATTACATTCTACATTTTGCTGAGCATATTCATATATACGCTCATTAATAATCCCAACACTAGTATGTAACCATTGTTCTACTTTTTTCGGCTCATTCATATTATGTGTTTGCTTCCAATAATCATGGAATAATTGAATGGCCATCGAGCTAGCTACATCACCAGCTCGATGACCTCCCATTCCATCTGCTACTACCGCTAATACATTTCCATCTAAATTGTGAAAAACTCCTGCACTATCTTCATTATGTTGACGAACTTTTCCTTTATCCGATAGAAATACGGCTTTCATCTCGTCACCTCGTCTCTTCTTTGCGCTCCTTCGCACGCAACTGACCGCAGGCTGCATCAATATCATGACCTTGTTCACGGCGAATCGTTACATTCACTCCACGATCTTTTAACGTTTTCTCGAACAAGAAAATTTGTTCACGTGGCGTACGTACATAATCACGTTCAGGTACGTAGTTTACCGGAATCAAGTTCACATGACATTTTACACCTTTTAAGAGCGCAGCAAGCTCTTCAGCATGCTCTACTTGGTCATTTTCTCCTCCAAATAATCCATATTCAAAAGTAATACGACGCCCTGTTCTATTTACATAGTATTTAATAGCTTCCATTAAATCTGGTAATTTATAAGCACGGTTAATCGGCATTAATTTTGAACGTAATTCTGAGTTTGGAGCATGCAATGAAATCGCAAAATTAATTTGTAGATCTTCTTCAGCAAACTTATAAATTTTCGGGATAATTCCACTCGTCGAAACAGTCATATGTCTCGCACCAATATGAAGTCCTTTTTCATGGTTAATGATGCGTAAGAATCCCATTAAATTATCATAGTTATCAAATGGTTCTCCAATCCCCATAACAACAAGAGAACTTACACGTTCTTCTGTTTCATCAAGCGCACGCTGAACTTCTACTACTTGCGCTACGATTTCTCCAGCTTCTAGGTTTCGCTTTAATCCACCAAGTGTCGAAGCACAGAACGTACACCAAATACGACAACCAACTTGCGTTGTTACACAAATGGAATTTCCATATTCGTGTCGCATTAATACCGTTTCAATAGAATATCCGTCATATAATTGGAATAAGAATTTAATTGTTCCATCCGAAGACGTTTGTTTTACTAACGTTTTTAAAGTAGTAATATCAAAGGAATTCGACAATTTATCACGCAATCCTTTAGAAAGGTTTGACATATCCTCATAATTTTTTACACGTTTTTTATATAACCAATCAAAAATTTGTCCAGCACGGAACTTCGGTTCTCCTTGTTCCTTTAACCAATCTTGCATTTCATGAAGTTGTAAAGAGTAAATTGATGGTTTCTTCATTTCTAAATTTTTCTTTTGTTTTCTTACAGTCGTTTCCATGATGCTACACCTTCTTCCTTAAACAAGCAATATAAAAGCCATCCGTCGCAAAATAATGCGGTAAAATTTGCACTTGACCTTCATCAATATACGGAGTTAATTTTTCTGGCATACGCTCTTTAAGCGTAGTATCCCATTCAAATTCAGGATGTTCTTGTAAAAATTTCTCTATTACTTGTTCATTTTCTATTTTCTCAATTGTGCACGTACTATAAACAAGACGACCGCCTTGTTTTAATAATGGTGCTATTTTTTCTAGTATTGCAATTTGAATCGTCGATAATCTTTCACTATCGCCTTTATCTTTTCCTAACTTAATATCAGGTTTACGTCTAATTACACCAAATCCAGAACACGGTGCATCTACCAATATTTTATCAAACGTTTCATTTGCAAAGTGCTCTTGCACTTTTCTAGCATCTAGCGCTTTAGTTTCGACATTTTCTAGACCAAGTCGCTCTGCTTGCTGTTTAATTAAACGTACTTTGTGTGCATGTAAATCAAGGGACATGACCTTACCAGTTCCCTTTAATCGTTCCGCGATATGCGTTGTTTTTCCGCCTGGAGCAGCACAACTATCAAGAACTGCATCTCCCGTATTCGGTTCTAAAGCGCGTGCTACAAGCATAGAACTTTCATCTTGAATAGAAAGAAATCCTTTTTTAAACGCTTCTGTATGCGCTACATTTCCTCTTTCAATCTGAATAGCATCATCTGATAAGTCACCACGTTTTGCTTCTATACCTTCACTTGCCAACAACTCAATCGCTTCTTCTACAGTTACCTTATCAACATTCACACGCGCTGTTGGTACAGGGGGTAACATGTTTACTTCGCACATTTTTTCTGCAGTTTCTAAACCGTATTCTGAAGTCCACTCTTGGACAAGCCAAACTGGATGACTTGTTGTAATTGCAAGACGTTCTACTGGATCCTTGATTTCATCTACAGAAGGTACACCTTCTCTCTGAATCGAACGTAATACACCGTTCACCATACCAGCAATTCCTTTATGCCCGCGACGCTTTGCAATCTCAACCGCTTCATGAATAGCCGCTCTTTCTGGCACTCGGTCTAAATAAATCATTTGATATAAAGATAAGCGAAGCAATACTCTTACCCACGCCTCAACCTTCTTTTTTAAAAAAGGCTGTAAATAATAATCTAATGTGTCACGACGTTGAATCGTTCCATATACAATTTCAGTTAATAAACCAATATCTTTTCTATCAATTGCACTTTTTTCAATTAGATTATTTAAAAGTAAGTTGCTATATGCACCACTTTTTTCCACTTGAATTAAACCATCAAGAGCTAATTCACGAACATTTTGTCTCATGCATTTTCTCCTAACTTCGTTCCAATTTCAGGTTTTGTTCCACGTAAAAATTGTGAACAACTCATACGCTTTTTACCAGAAGGTTGCAATTCAGTAATTTTAACACCTGTTTCATTACTCGTTGCTACAACAAAACCATCTTCTTCGATTGCAACAATCGTACCTGCTTCAGCCGGTTCAGTTATAGGCACTTTTTCCCCCCACCATACTTTAACAACTTGTCCTGCTAAAGTTGTATAAGCAACTGGCCATGGATTCAATCCGCGAATGTGATTGTATACTTCTTCACCTGTTTTTGTCCAATCAATTTTCTCTTGCTCACGTTTTATATTGTACGCAAACGTTACTTCTTCTTCGTTTTGTTTAATCGGTTCTAACTTACCTTGAATTAATAAAGGCACTGTTTTAGATAGAAGGTGTGCTCCTGCTTCACTTAATTTATCAAATAATGAGCCTGTCGTTTCACGCTCTTCAATTTCAACTTCCACTTGCGTTAAGATATCACCAGCATCCAATTTTTCTACCATATACATAATTGTAATACCTGTTTTTTCTTTACCTTCCATAATTGCATAATGAATTGGTGCACCACCACGAAGTTCAGGAAGTAAAGAAGCGTGAACATTAATACACCCATACTTTGGTGCTTCTAAAATTTCATTTGGTACAATCTGCCCAAATGCAGCTGTTACAATTAAATCTGGCTCTAATGCCAATACTTTTTCATATTCATCTTTTTCACGAATTTTTAACGGCTGTAACACAGGGATACCATGTTTTTCCGCTTCAACTTTAACAGGTGTAGGTGTTAATACTTTTTTTCTACCTACTGGACGATCAGGTTGCGTCACAACACCTACTACCTCATAGCCATCTTCAATAAGACGACGAAGCACCGGCACTGAAAAGTCCGGTGTTCCCATAAACACTACTTTTATCATTTAAAAACCGCTCCTTTTAACACCTATTCTAGTTCGTTTTCTTCATAATATCTTGTCACTTTCGATGTAAATAAAACACCGTGTAAATGATCAATTTCATGTTGAATTGCACGCGCTAAAAATCCTTCCGCTTCTAATAAGAATACTTTCCCACGGCGATTTTGCGCTCTTACTTTAATATAATCGGCACGTTCTACTTCACCATAAAGTCCCGGGAAGCTTAAACAGCCTTCGGGACCTACTTGTTCACCACGTTTTTCTAATATTGATGGATTGATTAACTCGATTTTCCCAGTATCATCATCTACATCAACAACCGCTACTTGCAAGCTTACACCTACTTGAGGCGCAGCTAAACCGACTCCGTCCGCAATTAACATTGTTTCATGCATATCTTTCAACAATTTCACTAACTTTTTATCAAAGTTAATTACTCTTTCGCATGGTGTTTCTAACACTTCATTTGGATGCTTTATTATTTCTAAAACTGCCATATTTCCCTCCGCTACATTAACATTGTTGGATTAAAATCAATTGAGATTTGTAGCTCTTTTTGCATTTCTGCTTGATAATGTTCATTTACCATTTTGAGCACGTTCTTTAAGTTTGGTTCCCGTTTGTATTTTATCATGCATTGATAACGATATCTATCTTTTATCCTTGGAATCGCTGAAGCAACTGGTCCTAGCACCATTGTTTGCTGTGAGCAATGCGTTCGTAAATACGAGGCAATTTTTTCCGTCACTTGTACCGCTTTTAATAATTCTGGATGAGATACAGTTACGAGTACAACATAGTAATATGGGGGATATTGTCTTGTTCGTCTCATTTGCATTTCTTGGTCAAAAAACACATCATATTGTTGGTTCTTCGCTAACTCTATACTGTAATGTTCTGGCGTATACGTTTGAATCACAACTTCCCCTGGCAATTCATGTCTACCCGCTCGTCCACTTACTTGCGTCAGTAACTGATATGTCTTTTCACTCGCCCGAAAATCAGGTAAGTGAAGCATCGTATCTGCAGTTAAAACCCCAACGAGCGTTACTTTCGGAAAATCTAATCCTTTAGCAATCATTTGTGTTCCAAGTAATATATCTGCTTTTTCTTCCCCAAACGCCTTTAATAATTTTTCATGCATTCCTTTTCGACTTGTCGTATCTACATCCATTCGAATGACTCGTGCCTCTGGAAATAGTTTTGTAATTTCTTCTTCTACCTTTTGTGTACCTGTACCAAAGAAACGAATGTATGTACTTTGACAAGCTGGACACTCAGTTGGCATATTCTCTTCGTAACTACAATAATGACATTTTAAACGATGATTCATTTTATGATATGTCAATGAAATATCACAATGCGGACATTGGACAACATACCCACAATCACGGCACATAACAAATGTAGAATGACCTCTTCTATTTAAAAAGAGTACCATTTGTTCTTTCTTTTCTAATCGATCTGCTATTTTTTCATGCAGCGCCTTAGAAAACATTGATCGATTCCCGTCACGAAGTTCTTCTCGCATGTCAACAATCTCTACCGTTGGTAAAGCTTGTTCATTCATACGTTTTTCCATTGTTAATAGTTCATAAACACCTTTTTTCGCCCTTGCAAACGATTCAAGTGTTGGTGTCGCACTACCAAGAACGATAGGACATTTATGATATTGTCCTCTCCAGACAGCTACATCTCTTGCATGATACCTCGGATTATCTTCTTGTTTGTAACTTGATTCATGCTCTTCATCAATAATAATAATCCCTAAATTCTCAAAAGGCGCAAAAACAGCTGAACGCGCACCAACTACAACTTTCACTTCTTTTCTTAAAATCTTACGCCACTCGTCATACTTTTCTCCAACAGACAACGCACTATGAAGAACTGCAACTTGCGAGCCAAACCTACCTTTAAAACGATCCACCATTTGGGGCGTTAGTGCAATTTCAGGAACAAGAACGATAGCTTCTTTTCCTTTCTTGAGCACTGCTGCTATAGATTGTAAATATACTTCTGTCTTTCCACTTCCTGTAACACCATATAGTAAAAATGGATTATAAGTTTCATTTGTAATTGATGATAAAATCGGTGTAATAACTTGTTTTTGTTCCTCCGTAAGTGGAAATGGTTTTGTTTGTTCAAAATCATCATCGTCATACGGATTTCGGTATACTTCCACATACTTTTCTGAAATGAATCCCTTTTTAACAAGTGCTTTTATTGGAGCATCTGTTATTTGTAACTCTTCTGTAATTACTTTCAACGGTGTACTTTTATAATTTTCCACAAAATAATAAAGTACATCTTGTTGTTTTTTACTTTTCAGTTCAAATGCCGCTAATTCCAATTTATCTTCTGGCAACTCCGGCTGAACCACTCTTTGCTTCTTCTTTTGTACTTTATCTTTCACTTGATAAACGACTTCAACCGTACCATTTTTAATTTCTTGTTGAATAGTTCGGTATAAATGTGGCTGTTGCTCGATTACTTCAAAATCAATTGCTTCTTTATCCTGAAATAAATATAGTATTTCAGGTGCTATTTCTTCCTGTTTACAAAGTTGTAGACGTTTTTTATACGTTGCTTTTATCGCAGTTGGAAGCATCACTTGAAAAGCTGAAATCATGTAGCATAACGTTTCACTTGTAAGCCAATATCCAAGCTTTAATAATTCATCATTTAAAACCGGTGTTACATCTAATATTTCATGGATTGTCTTTAACTTCTTACTTTCTACATCCACCGAATCTTTAATCCCAATAATAAAACCTTGCAATTTTCTTGGCCCAAACGGAACTACTACACGCATTCCTGTCTGTACAATATCTTCCCATTTTTTAGGAATAATATAATCAAATGGTCGATCTGTCTGACGGGCAGGTACATCAACAATTACACTTGCAAATTTCATAAACGATCATCTTCTAACATCATTTCAATTTGCTTCAATATTTCACGAGCTACCTCTTTTTTCATTAAAAGTGGCAACTCAATAACTTTTCCATCTTTTCTATACATTGTTACAATATTCGTATCCGTGCCAAATCCAGCTCCTTGCGCTTTTACATCATTCGCGACAATCATATCTGCATTTTTATCACGTAGTTTTTTCGTTGCATATTCCTCTACATTTGTCGTTTCAGCAGCAAAACCGATAAGTAACTGTTTATCCTTTTTCTGACCTAACGTTTTTAAAATATCCACCGTTCTTTCAAGTTCAATGACAGCATCACCATTTTGCTTTTTCATTTTATTCTCATGCACATATTTCGGACGATAATCTGCAACTGCTGCTGTTTTAATGACAACGTCTACGTTTTGATAATGTTGAAGAACTGCTTCTAACATATCTTGTGCAGATTCCACTTGCACTGTCGTTACATGTAACGGTGGATTTAATGCTGTCGGTCCTGAAACGAGTATAACATCAGCGCCTAAATTCGCTGCCACTTCCGCAATCGCATACCCCATTTTCCCAGAAGAAAAATTCGTCATAAAACGAACTGGATCAACCTTTTCACGTGTTGGGCCAGCAGTTATTAATATTCTTTTTCCCTGCAATGGTTTGTGTTCTGAGAAAGCTTCCTCTAACCGTGCAATAATTGCTTCAGGTTCTTCTAGTCGTCCCTTCGCTACATATCCACATGCTAAAAAGCCTTCCCCAGGCTCAATAAATGTATATCCTAGCGTTTTCAATGTCATCATATTTTTTTGAACTATTTTATTTTCATACATATACACATTCATAGCAGGCGCAATCCATACCGGAGCTGTAGTAGCTAACAAAGTAGTTGTAATCATATCATCTGCAATACCACCAGCTAACTTTCCAATACAATTGGCAGTAGCAGGTGCGACAAGTACAACATCCGCCCAATCTGCTAAATCAATATGAGCAATAACAGCTGAGTCTTTCTCATCGAATGTATCCGTATATACATCATGGCGAGAAAGCGCTTGGAATGTAAGAGGCGTAACAAACTTCATTGCCGACTCACTCATCATTACTTTGACAATCGCGCCAGATTGTGTCAATTTACTCGTTAACGCAGCTGCTTTAAAAACCGCAATGCCTCCTGTTACACATAGAAGTATCTTTTTCCCTTTTAGCATATGACTCGTCCTCTTTCTTTTTCAAACTTATAATACTGAAATAGAATTCTCAGCTCGTCAGTACCAATATTTCATTCCTTTCGTAAAAAAATAACAACCTACTTGTAAATAGGTTGTTACCGTTACATAGAAAATTATAAAGTCTATGTTTTATTTTGTCGAAGGCAAAGGCTTATTCAGCTACTTTATCTTCACTTGGTACGTAGCTTAATGCTTCTGCATCGATTTCTTCTAATGCTTTACCTACACATTTATGAGAAACAGGTTTTTCTACAACACAGTTATTAGCAAGTTGCATTTCACGTGCGCGTTTTGCAGCCACTGTTACTAAAGTGTACTTAGAATCGATTTTTTGTAGTAATGAGTCAATTGATGGATTTAACATAATTATAGACCCTCCGTCATTTCTTTATAATATTTTGCTACCCTTTCGCGGCGGCAATGTTCGCCAACCACAATTGCTTTAATTCTATCACAAGCTAATTCAACTTGATCGTTTTCTACTACATAGTCGTAAGCGTCCATCATCTCGATTTCTTCTTTCGCTACAGTTAAACGATTTTCAATAACATCTTCAGTCTCTGTACCACGTCCGACAATACGGCTCTTTAGTTCAGATAAACTTGGAGGTGCTAAGAAAATAAATACACCTTCTGGGAAAGCTTTCTTAACTTGAATTGCTCCTTGCACTTCAATTTCTAAGAATACATCTTTTCCTTCTTGTAATGTTTTTTCAACATAGTCAATCGGTGTTCCGTAATAATTACCTACGAACTCAGCCCACTCAAGTAATTTTTCATTACGAATCATTTCCTCAAATTCTTCTCTTTCTTTAAAGAAATAATCCACACCATCTACTTCACCTTCACGCGGCTTACGTGTCGTTACTGAAATAGAGTACTGAAAACGTGTATCCTCATGGCTAAACAGCTCTTTACGAACCGTCCCTTTTCCAACCCCAGAAGGCCCTGAAAGAACGATGAGCAATCCTCTTCTACTTCTCATAAATATGTAAAACCTACCCTTCCTCACTTAAATCTTCTTTATTATTCAAACGATGTGCAATCGTCTCTGGTTGAATTGGACTTAATACAACATGCCCATCATCCATAACAATAACCGCCCTTGTTTTTCTCCCATACGTAGCATCAAGCAAAGCATTATGTTCGCGTGCTTCTTGTACTGTTCGTTTAATAGGAGCTGACTCCGGACTTACAATAGCAATAATTCGATGAGCAGATACAATATTTCCGTATCCAATATTTAAAAACCGCATGGCCATAGTTTGCGCCTCCTAGTAAGTCTATCCGATTTCTCCACCACGTATAACTTTATATATTTTTTGAAAGCTACTCAATATTTTGTACTTGTTCACGAATTTTTTCAAGGTTATTTTTCATTTCTACAACATATTTTGAAATTGTTAAGTCATTTGCCTTAGAACCAATCGTATTAATTTCTCTATGCATCTCTTGCACGATGAAATCCATTTTCCTTCCAACAGGCTCTTCAATCTGCAATGTTTCACGAAATTGCTCTAAATGACTTTGCAAACGAACTAACTCTTCATGAATATCACAACGCTCTGCAAAGATTGCGACTTCTGTTAGCAATCTTTGTTCATCTAGATCTTGATTATGTAATTCTTTTAAGCGATTTTCTAATCGTTCACGATATTTTTGTGTAACAATTGGTGCATGTGGAATAATCGCATTTACACAATTGCTAATCTCTTGTAAACGATACGCTATATCTTTATGTAATCGTTCTCCTTCGCCATCTCTCATCGTTTTCAACATATGAGCAGCTTGACGAACAGCCTCATATAAACTGTTCTCAAAATGTTCATTTACATTTTCTATTTCTTCAATTGCTGTTACTTCTGGCATTGCCATTAATTGTTCGAGTGTAATAGAATCTTGTAATTGAAATTTCCCTTTTATATCTTCCATCATCGATTGGTACTGCTCAAGAAGTGACCAATTCACACTTAATTTTCTTTCAACAAGTCCTTCACCTGCTATACTAATAGACACTTCGATGCGCCCACGTCGAACTTGCTGTGCAATTATTTTACGAATTTTGTCCTCAAATACCATCATTTGCTTAGGAAGTCGAATACTCATCTCTAAAAAACGGTGGTTCACCGATTTCATTTCTACTGTAATTTGAAAAGTATCACTTTCTACTTTCGATCTTCCAAACCCTGTCATACTAGAAATCATTTTTATCACATCCAAGCCATAAAATAACTCAATGAAAAAGGTAATAGAGACAAGGCTCTACTACCTTCTGTAAATTATATCACATTTTCATAACATTGACTATTTCAAGTTTAATCCCTTCTTATATAACATCGGCTTTTTCTTCTTAGCCTTTTTCCCTGTTAATAAAGAACCTACTAGTAAGAAAGTCGGAATTGATGACAAACCTCCAATTAATAACCAATCTCTTGCTTGTATCGGCATTGTGCTAAAGATCGGTTGTAACGGTGGATAATATATAACCACTAGCATAAGTAGTAACGAAATAATAACCGCCCCTACTAAATACACGTTCCCAAATGGATTACGGTGAAAGACAGAATGCTCACTACGACAATCAAATACATGAATAAGCTGTGCAAGTACCAACGTCGCGAACGCTACAGTTTGTGCATATTTCAGTTCATTTGGATGTTGGTTATACGCAATAATAAACGCCACTAACGTCACTGCTCCAATTAAAAACCCTCGACTTATTATTTTCCACGCAAGCCCTCTAGCGAATACCCCTTCTTTCGGGTGACGCGGTGTTCTCTTCATCACATCTCCTTCAGCCTTATCCAAACCTAATGCCATCGCTGGTAAACCATCAGTAACTAAGTTCACCCATAAAATTTGAATAGGAACCATCGGCAGTGGTAATGCAAGTAACATCGCAAATAACATAACTAAAATTTCTCCAACATTTGACGCCAATAAGTAACGAATGAACTTACGTATGTTCTCGTATATATTTCTTCCTTCTTTAATCGCTGACTTAATTGTAGCAAAATTATCATCTAGTAAAACAAGTGAAGAGGCTTCTTTTGCAACATCTGTCCCTGTAATCCCCATCGCTATCCCAATATCCGCTGTTTTTATAGCTGGAGCATCGTTCACTCCATCACCTGTCATCGCTACTATATGTCCTTGATTTTGCAATGCTTTAACAATTTTCAATTTATGCTCAGGTGATACACGAGCGAATACATACGTATCTTCTACAACATTTTCTAATTCCTCCACATCCATATTCGCGAGTTCTACTCCTTCAACAACGCGTCCATCTGGTGGTAAAACTCCTAATTGTTCAGCAATCGCCATTGCTGTCACTTTATGATCACCTGTAATCATTACTGTTCGAATACCAGCTTCTTTACACTCTTTTACCGCCTGCGCGACTTCTGGCCTTGGCGGGTCAATCATACCTTGTATCCCAACCAACATAAAATCTTTTTCAACGTCTCTTTCATGTTCAATAGAATCCGTGACTTTTAAAGGTTTAAACGCAACTGCAATTGTTCGAAGCGCTTGACTACCTAAGCTATGAATAGCCGCCTGTACTTCTTTTCTATATAGCTCACTTAACGGCTGCTGCTTATCCCCCCATAAGATTGTTTGACTCATTTGCAAAAGAACATCCGGTGCTCCTTTCGTAACAATAAACTTTTTCCCCTCTCGATCTCGTACAATAACACTCATCATTTTTCGAGTTGAATCAAATGGAAATTCACGAATAATTTCAAATTTCCCTTTCAATGCCTCACGTGTTATCCCAGCTTTCATTGCTGCAGCTACAAGCGCTCCCTCTGTTGGATCTCCATCTAATACGTACGCCTTTTTCTTTTGCATAATATTTGCATTGTTACATAGTGAACCAAATGTAAGTAGCTGATAAAGTGATTTTGTCTTAGCTGGATTCACTTCTTTTTCACCTTTCATAAAAGAGCCATTAGGTTCATATCCTTGCCCTGTCACTTTCCACAATTCTCCGCCTGACCACATATGTGTTACCATCATTTTGTTTTGCGTCATTGTTCCCGTTTTATCAGAGCATATAACAGAAGCGCAGCCTAACGTTTCTACGGCCGGTAACTTCCTTACAATTGCTCTCTTTTTTATCATACGCTGTACACCAAGTGATAAAGCTACTGTAACAATTGCTGGCAATCCTTCTGGAATAGCCGCAACAGCTAGCGATACCCCAGCTAAAAACATATGATATACTTCATTCCCTTGATACACACCAGCCAATACAACGAGCGCTGTCAAAATAAGAGCTACAATAATTAATATTTTTCCGAGCTGTTCTAACCTTCTTTGCAGTGGCGTTTCCATTTGCTCTGCATTTTGCAACATATTTGCAATTTGCCCCATCGCTGTATTCATACCAGTTGCTACAACGACTCCTGTACCAGATCCTCGCGTAATCATTGTCCCCATAAAAGCCATATTTTTTTGATCACCAATTGCAACATCTTGCCCTTGCAATGCTTCTACCTTCTTTTGTACAGGTACGGACTCCCCTGTCAAAGCAGACTCTTCAATATATAAACTTGATGCCTCAACAAGACGCACATCAGCCCCAATACGATCACCACTGGAAAACTTAATAATATCACCTAAAACAAGTGCTTTAGATGGTGCTTTTACCCACTTTCCATTCCGCATTACAGTAACTTGCGGGGCGGCTAGTTCCTTTAAAGCTTCCAATGATTTTTCAGCTTTTCTTTCTTGAAAAAAGCCGAGAATACCATTGATAATAACAATGGCAACAATAGCAATAGAATCAATGTATTCACCTAAAAACGCAGAAACAATTGTTGCTCCAAACAAAACGAGTACCATGAAATCTTTAAACTGTGCTAAAAATACCATTAGTGCAGAAGGCCTTTTTGCTTCTTCTAATTCATTAGTACCAAATTTCTTTACTCGCCCTTCTGCTTCTTTCTCTGTAAGTCCAACCTTTACATTCGTATTCGTTCTTTCTTCCACTTCATGTGCTCGCATTCCATACCAGTTCATCCTGCTATCGACCTCCTGATTCCAGACATACTCTATTGAAAGCTTATTCAGCCTCGTCCAAAAAAATGCTATAATTAACATTTAGTTAGAAAGGAGTGTTCATTTATGGCATTCGATGGATTATTTACAAGAGCGATTACACATGAAATTGAAAATTCTCTTTACACAGGAAGAATTTCCAAAATATACCAGCCTTCAAAATACGAGATTTTATTACATATTCGAGCGAATGGAAAGAACCAAAAACTAATTCTTTCATCTCATCCTACATATGCGCGTATGCACTTAACGAATCAAAACTACGATTCGCCAGCAATACCGCCGATGTTCTGTATGCTTCTTCGCAAACATTTAGAAGGTGGATTTATTGAAAAAATTGAACAAATCGACTTAGAACGCATTATTCAAATTACAGTTCGCAGTCGTAATGAGATCGGAGACGAATCATTAAAAACATTAGTAATTGAAATAATGGGACGACATAGTAACATTATCTTATTAGATACGAAAACAAACGTGATTTTAGATAGCTTAAAACACGTTTCATTAGCCGTAAACCGTCACCGAACTGTATATGCTGGTGCTGAGTACGTCGCGCCACCAGCCCAACATAAAATCAATCCTCTGCAAATTGAAACCGCAGATGATTTTATTAGACCGCTAGACTTTCTATCTGGAAATATGGATAAACAACTCGTCGGTGCTTTCATGGGAATATCCCCATTATTTGCAAAAGAAGTAGTAAAGAAAGCCGGTATGGTAAACGAGAAAGCATTATCAGAAGCATTTTTCTCTGTACAAACACCATTACTATCTCATGCATATACACCTACAATGATTACTGCAAATGGAAAAGAATTCTTTTATCTTTTCCCTCTTACACACTTGCAAGGAGAAGAAAAAACATTCTCATCAGTGAGCGAATTGTTAGATCGTTTCTTCTTTGGCAAAGCAGAACGTGATCGTGTAAAACAACAAGCTCATGATTTAGAACGCTTTATGCAAAACGAAAAAAATAAAAACGAGAAAAAACTCATTAAACTCGAAAAAACACTGCAAGATGCTGGAAAAGCAGATAAATATCAACTATTTGGAGAGCTACTTACAGCCAATATGTACGCTTTAAAAAAGGGCGATAAAGATATTGAGGTCGTTAATTATTACGATGAGAATGGTGGAACTGTAAAAATCACATTAGATCCTTTAAAAACACCATCTGAAAATGCACAACGCTATTTCCAAAAGTATCAAAAAGCAAAAAATTCAGTTGTTGTTGTAGAAGAACAAATTGAAAAAACAAATGAAGAAATTCTTTATTTTGATAGCTTACTTCAACAAATGGAAGCTGCTTCTTCAAAAGACATTGAAGAAATTCGTGAGGAATTAGCTGAAGAAGGTTATGTGCGCAATCGCAAAACGAAAAACGCAAAGAAAAAGCCTACTAAACCAGTATTAGATAAATATGTAGCAAGTGATGGCACAGAGATTTTCGTTGGTAAAAACAATAAACAAAATGATTATTTAACAACGAAGTTTGCCCGCCGTGATGAAATTTGGTTACATACGAAAGATATACCTGGCTCTCACGTTGTCATTCGTTCTTTAGAGCCTGCTGAAGAAACTTTACTAGAAGCTGCCAAAATTGCTGCCTATTACAGTAAAGCGAAAGAGTCTAGCTCTGTACCTGTTGATTTCACCAAAATACGCCATGTCAAAAAACCGAGTGGTGCAAAACTTGGTTTTGTTACGTACGACAATCAGCAAACCGTATATGTAACACCAGATGCTGATATTGTAATGAAATTAAAAGCATAAATAAAAAAATGCGTTGCTTGTATGCAGCGCATTTTTTATATGTTTTCAATTTCGTTGCTATATCCATTCAATATTGTCAAAAAAATTGACAGTATCATTTCACATTTGTATAAATTTTTTTACAGCATGTAAATAAAGTACAAGTGTAACTCCAATCATTTTTCCCCATCCCCCTGCTATTCATTGAAGCAATCTAGATTTTATGAACAAACCGTCTCCCACAAATTACGGGCTATTTTTTTATCTCCCCTAAAATATATGTTGTCCCTACTATCCTTTCTTCAAATATACATTTTGGCACGCTATTTGCTTTATTCAATACTATGAATAGGAGGAATTAACATGACTTTAAAAATTAATAAAATCCAAAATCAACTACAAAACTATGAAATTGACGGGTTACTTATTACAAAAAAAGAAAATCGCCAATATGCAACAGGCTTTACAGGTAGCGCTGGCGTCGTCTTAATCTCTGCCGATCAAGCTGTTTTTATCACTGATTTCCGCTATGTAGATCAAGCGAAATCACAAATAAAAGATGCTGAAATTATTATGCATAAAGGAAATTTAGAAAAAGAAATTGCACATCAAGTATCGAAATTAAACATTCAAAAACTTGGAATTGAAGAAAACAACATGACATTGCAACAATATAAAAACTTGCAAAAATACGTACAGGCGGAAATGATTCAAGTGTGCGAAATTATCGAAAATATTCGTATCATTAAAGACACGCCTGAAATAGAAACAATGAAAATTGCAGCTAATATCGCGGACGAAGCATTTCACCACATTCTTACGTTTCTAAAACCAGGAATAAGTGAAAATGCTGTACGAGATGAATTAGAATTTTTCATGCGAAAAAAAGGTGCTGCATCTTCATCATTTCAAATTATTGTAGCTTCTGGTGTTCGTTCTTCTCTTCCACATGGAGTTGCATCAAATAAAATAATTGAACGAGGCGACATCGTTACATTAGATTTCGGTGCACTTTATGACGGATATTGTTCTGATATAACACGTACTGTAGCAATAGGGGAACCATCGGAAGAATTCAAAAAAATATACAATGTTGTACGAGAAGCGTTAAAACGTGGGACTGAAGCGATTAAGCCTGGAGAAACCGCGAAAAGTATCGATGATGTAACAAGAAACTACATTACAGATTGTGGATATGGTCAATATTTTGGTCATTCTACTGGTCATGGTCTTGGCTTAGAAATACATGAACCTCTTCGCTTATCCCAAGAAAGTAAAGCTACATTAAAAGAAGGTATGGTTGTTACAGTTGAACCAGGTATTTACATACCAAACTGGGGCGGTTGTAGAATTGAAGACGATATCGTCATTACAAAAGACGGATATGAAGTTATTACAAAATCAAATAGAGAACTAATTGTAATCCCTTGTTAAAATCATGGCCTTTTTAAAAGGAGTTTTTCTCTACACATAGAATTCCTTCTCTGGAGTATTCGTTTAAAGAGGGGGAATTTAAATTGAATTTTGTAATTGATAAAATAGAGGGTTTACAAGTAGAATTTTCAAATCTTGTTTCCATGATGAATTACGCTCGCTATACAACAATGCAAGCAGTGGAAGGTTTAACAATTGAAGAACTTGATTATTTATATGATAAGGACGCAAATTCAATTGGTATGTTATTGTACCATATGGCTGCTATTGAATTTTACTACCAAATTCATACCTTTGAAGACCGTGAACCGACGGAAGCTGAATTAGAACATTGGTTACCTGCTATTGAGTTAGGGAACCTTGGACGCGAGAAAATAAAAGGAAAATCTATAAAATTTTACATCAATACATTACAAGAAGTACGTTCCAAAACGATTGCAACATTTCAATCATTACCTGATGAATGGCTGTTTAAAACAACAGACTTTTGGTATGACAAACCAGCTAACAACTACTTTAAATGGTTTCACGTTTTTGAAGATGAAATCAATCATCGCGGACAAATTCGTTTAATTAAAAAAATGCAAAAAGCCCATTCAGTAAAATGAGAAAATGCCACCGAATAAGGTGGCATTTTCTTTTATTCATTAACGAATAACTTTTCGTTTAATTTTTTAGTGACTATCGCTACCAACATTAAAATGCAAATTAAATATAGTAATTTCGCAATAAACAACCATCCTTGAAACATTACAATTCCATCTATTATTTCATTTCCTTTTAATAACAAAAATGGGATCATACTAATTATAATGATAAACTCGATACTGAAAAGCATTTTCTTTTTTCGACTATATGCTTTCCATTCATTCCAGCGATACATAGGAGCAAAAATCAATACGCCAATACATAATATAACTGGTACCCATCCACTGTTAAGAAATTGCCCTGAAATAACTGATAATAGTAAACAAACGAGCACACCATAATATCCTATTCTCTCTCTTATTCGTACTCCCCCATTCTACTTCTCCTCAAATTCCATTTTTAGGATCAATTGTATTGTAACATCCATTTATCGTCCTTACCATTACAGTACATGAAATTTTACTTTTTTCTTTTTCCTATACTCACATACTTTCACTGCTTTCATACAATAAACTACACGAATGCCTAAAGGATGTGAATGTTATGGGAGTTGAATTAACGCTATTACACGCTCTCTACATTATTTGTTTACTCACTATTATTACATTTTTTATTCTCCGGAAAGATACGACGATTATTTGTATCGTTTTTATCTTTTTATTAGCATTAACTGCAACAAGTTCTATCCCTCTTGCCATTAGCGGGATTTTTCAAAGTTTCATTTACGCCATTACTGAGCTATTACCAACTATATTAATCATCTCCATTATCGTATCAATGAGCAATTTACTCGTTCATACTGGCATAAATGATACGATGATTTCACCATTTACAAAAATGATTCGTACACCTACACTCGCCTACTGGATTATCGGCCTTTTAATGATGACCATTTCTTTCTTCTTTTGGCCTTCTCCAGCTGTCGCCTTAATGGGAGCTATTTTATTGCCGGTTGCTGTACGTGTCGGTCTTCCTCCAATTGGGGTTGCAATTGCTATGAACTTATTCGGACACGGCATCGCCTTATCTGGCGACTTCGTTATTCAAGGTGCACCGAAATTAACTGCAGACGCGGCTGGTCTCCCTGTTTCCAGCGTCGTATCTGCAAGTGTTCCACTTGTTATCGTTATGGGCATTGTGACAACTTCCGTCGCTTTTTTCTTCTTACGAAAAGAGTTTCATACAGGCTTATCTATACAAGAATCTATTCCATTAACTGCGTCTTCTAAAACGCTCACTTCATTATCTCCTCGCACAAAGAAATGGCTCGCTATATGTATCCCTACCGTATATATCATTGATATCCTTTGCATGATTCAATTTAAACTACAAGGAAGCGACGCAACTGCACTTATCGGCGGAACGACTGTTATTATGATTATCATCATTTCACTCATCGCCTACAAAGGTAATGGACTAAATAAAACAACCGATTATTTTATAGAAGGGCTCCAATTTGGATTTAAAATCTTTGGTCCAGTTATTCCAATTGCTGCACTCTTTTATTTAGGAGATAGCGGCTTTGTGAAAATTATCGGAGACTATTTACCGAAAGGTTCACATGGAATCATTAACGACTTAGGGATTGCCTTATCTCAAACGGTCCCTTTAAACCAATACGTATCGGCGGGAACATTAACTATCGTTGGTGTCATAACAGGCTTAGATGGATCTGGTTTTTCCGGTATATCGCTTGCTGGTTCCATTGCAAACCTTTTCGGAACAGCTTTAGGTCATGGAACAGCTACATTAACAGCACTCGGACAAATTGCGGCTATATGGACCGGGGGCGGGACGTTAATTCCTTGGGCGCTTATTCCTGCTGCTGCAATTTGCAAGGTAGATCCATTTGAACTGGCACGCCGAAACTTTTTACCGGTTGTTATCGGTTTAATTGTCACCACTATCTTTGCGATGTTTATTTTATAACGTAAGCAAGTGTTCTCTTGCTTACGTTTTTTCTTGTAAAATTCATCATGAATTACTGGTTTTCAACAGGGATTCGTTATCCCTTAGCGAAATTATATTAGGAGAGTAATTTTTTCAAAACGTTTACGAGAAACAGATTACTGCAATTAGAAAAGGGGACATAACTATGAATGAATTGATTTTCGTCTTATTAATTTGTCCGTTACTTATCTTTATCGTTTCTGTTATTGGAACGCGCAAGTCGAAAACGTATTACGTAATGCCGATTGTAACGTTTGCTAGTTTTTTAATAATAGGTGTTATCGCCTTTACTCCAAAATTTTTCTTTTGGGTCGGCATGTATAGCATTTTCTCATTTATTGTTTCTTATGTGACTCTATTGTTTGTAAGAGGATATAAGCTTGCAGAAAGCACTAAGTAGTTAAGGAGATTGTAATATGATTTTCTTTGATATTGATGGAACTTTACTTGAATTTTTAACAATGATATAAAAAAACGACCGCGTTCCCCCGCAGTCGTTTTTTTCGTGTTACGCTGTGATCCAAGCTTCGTTAGCTGGATTTTTACGCCACTCTTGTAATTTTTTCGTTTCAGCTTGTCCAATCATACCTTTTTCTGCTGCTACTTCAGTTAATGCACTGTAATCGCTTAAAGAGTATGATACTACGTTAGCTGCTTCTAGTTTTTCTTTTCCTGCTTCAAGCTCGTATGTGAAGATTGATACGATTCCTAATACTTCACATCCAGCTTCGCGAAGTGCTTCTACACATGTAATTGCACTACCGCCAGTTGAAATTAAGTCTTCTACTACTACGACTTTTTGACCTTTTTCAGCTTTTCCTTCGATTTGGTTCCCTTTACCGTGACCTTTTGCTTTACTACGTACGTAGCACATTGGTAAATCCATACGATCGCTTACCCATGCAGCGTGCGCAATACCAGCAGTTGCTGTTCCTGCAATAATTTCTACAGTTGGGAAGTGCTCTTTAATTAACTCTTCTAATCCAGCTGCAATCGCTTGACGTACTTTTGGATAAGATAAAGTTAAACGGTTATCACAATAAATTGGTGATTTCATACCTGAAGACCAAGTGAATGGATCATTCGGTTGTAAAAATACTGCTCCAATTTCTAATAAATGCGATGCGATTTCTTTTTTCATACTGTTACACCTTCCCACTGTTGTTTTACTGTTTTATACGCTTCAAGCGGATTTTCTGCTTTTGTAATACTACGTCCAACTACGATGTAGCTTGAGCCAAGTTCCCTCGCACGTTTCGGTGTTGCTACGCGCACTTGGTCATTTACATCATCGCTTGCAAGACGAATCCCCGGTGTTACTGTTACAAATTCATTTCCGCATACTTCACGTAATTTTGGAACTTCAAGTGTTGAACAAACAACGCCATCAAGTCCACTTTCTTTCGTTAATTTTGCATAATGAGCAACCGCTTCTTCTAACGTTTTCTCAATGCCGATCTCTTTTTTCATCATAGCTTCCGAAGTGCTTGTTAGTTGTGTAACTGCAATACAAATCGGTCTCTCTTTTCCTTCTTGCTTACCTTCCTCTAATCCCTCAATCGCAGCTTTCATCATGCTGCTTCCCCCAGCAGCATGAACATTTACCATATCAACATCTAGACTAGCTAGGCTACGCATAGCGCTTTTTACTGTATTCGGAATATCATGAAGTTTTAAATCTAAGAAGATCTTATGTCCCTTTTCTTTTAAGTACGTAATAATCGCAGGGCCTTCTTTGTAAAATAACTCCATACCTACTTTGACAAATAACTCTTCCCCTTCAAAGTGGCGTAAGAATTGTTCTACTTCTTGTTTCCCTGGAAAATCTAGTGCAACGATTAACGACTGTGACATGTTTGCTTCCAGCTCCTTCCTTGACATTCCGAAATGTGATCAAATCCTAATTCATCTAATAATGCTGGTAACTCTTCAATAATTGTCGGACATACGAACGGATCGATAAAGTTCGCTGTACCTACTGCAACTGCGCTTGCGCCAGCATAGAAGAATTCAATTACATCTTCAGCTGTTTCAATACCACCCATTCCGATAATTGGAATGTTAACCGCTTGGCTTACTTCATGTACCATGCGAATTGCTACTGGCTTAATCGCAGGACCTGATAATCCGCCTGTACGGTTTGCTAAAATTGGTTTAGCTGTTTTTAAATCTAGACGCATACCAAGCAATGTATTAATCATCGTTAAACCATCTGCACCTGCATTTTCAATCGCTTTTGCAATTCCTACTATGTTTGCCACGTTCGGTGACAATTTCACGTATACAGGTACTTCAGAAACCTCTTTTACTCGCTTCGTTAAATCAGCAGCAATTTCAGGATTTGTACCAAAGGCGATACCACCTGTTTTTACATTCGGACAAGAAATGTTTAATTCTAGTGCATGGACATTAGGCGCTTTAGAAATTTCCTTCGCAACCGCTACGTAATCCTCAGCTTGTGAGCCTGCAACGTTTGCAATAATTGGAAGGTCAAATTGTTCTAACCATGGTAATTCCGAATTCATTACTTTGTCTAATCCCGGGTTTTGAAGTCCGATTGCATTTAGCATGCCGCCTGGTGTTTCAGCAACACGAGGCGTTGGATTTCCATAACGTGGTTGTTCTGTCGTCGCTTTAATCATGATTGATCCTAGTACACTTAAATCGTAAAACTGTGCATATTCACGACCAAACCCAAAGCATCCAGATGCCGGTATAATTGGATTTTTTAATGATAATCCTGGTAATTCAACTTGCAATCTGTTCATAGTACAACCTCCCCGATTGGAAATACTGGTCCGTCGCTACACACCTTCTTGTAAGAATGTCCACTTGGATCTTCTTGTAAGTGGCATACACATGCGAAACAAGCTCCAATACCACAGCCCATACGTTCTTCTAATGAAATATAGGCTTTTTTCTCTTTGTAACGTCCTTCTAATGCACGAAGCATCGCTAGCGGACCACATGAATAAAGAATATCAAAGTCAATTCCGTAATTATCAATTACATCTGTGACAAATCCTTTTGTACCGTGTGTACCGTCTACTGTCGCAACGTACGTATCACCAAGTTCTGCAAATTTTTCTTCATAGAAAACTACATCTTTCGTTTGAAAGCCTAAGATGTGAATAACACGTACACCTTTTGCAACGAGGCGCTGTGATAATTCATAAAGTGGTGGTACACCAATTCCCCCACCTACTAGTAAAGCTGTTTGACCAGCTTCTGCTTCTTCTACAGGAAAACCGTGTCCTAATGGTCCTAGTACATCTACCATTTCACCTTGTTTTCTAGTTGCTAATGTTTTTGTCCCTTGTCCTTCGGCACGATATAGCATTGTAAATTCGTTCTTCTCTTGATCTACATTACAAATACTAATTGGGCGGCGCAGAAGGGGCGCAATGCCCTCTGCTACCTTAATGTGTACAAACTGCCCTGGTTCGTTCATTTGCTGTACTAACGTTCCTTGAAGCACTAATTCGTAAATATTTTTTGCGATTTCTTTTTGGTTAACGACGATCATATTTTGCTTTTGCATCATGCATGTACCACCTCGTGACGCTTTGTTTGCGTAATTTCTTTCATTGAATGAGCTGAGAATGTCATAGATTCTAATACTCGTAAGATTGCTCTTGTTGTATCAAGTGATGTTAAGCAAGCCACACCATTTTCTACTGATTCACGGCGAATGCGGAAACCATCACGCGCTGGTTGTTTACCTTTTGTTAATGTGTTAATTACAAACTGTGCTTTTCCTTGACGGATAATATCTAGTAAGTTGTAGTCTTCAGAATCAATTTTGTTTACAACTTGTACTGGGATATTTTGCTCTTCTAATGATTGTGCTGTTCCAGCTGTTGCTAATAAGTTATAGCCGATTTCGTGGAAACGTTTTGCAATTTCCATCGCCTCTTCTTTATCTTTATCCGCTACAGTAATGATTACTGAGCCGTGCGTTGGGATGTTAATTCCAGAAGCAACTAATCCTTTATACAATGCTTTTTCAAGCGTTAAGTCTTTACCCATTACTTCCCCTGTTGATTTCATTTCAGGTCCTAATGTTGTATCAACTGAGCGTAGTTTCGCGAATGAGAATACCGGAGCTTTTACATATACTTCTTTCTCTTCTGGGTGATAGCCAGTTCCGTATCCTTGCTCTACTAGGTCTTGCCCTAAAATAACTTTCGTTGCAACATTCGCCATCGGTACGCCTGTAATTTTACTTAAGAACGGTACTGTACGGCTTGCACGTGGATTTACTTCAATTACGTACACTTGATCTTTGAATACTACAAACTGGATATTTAGTAATCCAACAATGTTTAATCCTTTTCCAAGTGCAATTGTATGTTCAATGATTTGTTCTTTTAGTTTTTCAGATAAACTTTGTGGTGGATATACTCCAATTGAGTCACCAGAGTGAACTCCAGCGCGTTCAATATGTTCCATAATACCTGGAATGAATACATTCTCACCATCGGAAATTGCATCTACTTCAATTTCTTTACCAACCATGTAACGGTCGATTAATACTGGGTGATCTGCATGAACTTTAACTGCATTTTTCATGTAGTGCAGTAGTTCTTCTTGGCGATATACGATTTCCATCGCACGTCCACCTAGTACGTAAGATGGTCTTACTAATACTGGGTAACCAATTTCTTCTGCGATTGCTACCGCTTGTTCTACAGTCGTTGCTGTTTTACCAACTGGTTGCGGGATGCCAAGTTTTGTTAAAGCAGCTTCGAATTTATCACGATCTTCTGCACGGTCTAAGTCTTCAAGTGATGTTCCTAAAATTTTCACACCGTGTTCTTCTAGTTTCGCTGCTAAGTTAATTGCCGTTTGTCCACCGAACTGAACGATAACACCTTCTGGTTTTTCTAAATCGATAATATGCATTACATCTTCAATCGTTAATGGTTCAAAGTATAATTTGTCAGAAATACTGAAGTCTGTTGAAACTGTTTCTGGGTTGTTGTTAATGATAATTGCTTCATATCCAGCTTCTTTAATTGCCCATACTGAGTGAACTGTTGCGTAATCAAACTCAACACCTTGACCAATACGGATCGGACCAGATCCTAGAACTACTACACTCTTACGATCTGTTACAATCGATTCATTTTCGTCCGCATATGTGCTGTAGTAATATGGCGTTGCAGATTCAAACTCTGCCGCACAAGTATCTACCATTTTGAATACTGGCATCATATTATTTTCTTTACGCATATCGTAAATTTCGCGCTCCGTTTTGTTCCAAGCTGCTGCAATGTAGTGATCGCTGAAGCCCATTTCTTTTGCAGTTTGTAGTACTTCCATATTTTCTACATTCGCTTTTACTTCACGTTCCATATTTACGATGTTTTCAACTTTTTGTAAGAAGAAGAAGTCCATTTCACACCATTCATTGATTTCTTCTTTCGTTACACCTTGGCGAATTGCTTCTGCTACAATAAACAGTCGTTCATCATCCGCTTTAATGATACGTTTTTTCATCGTTTCTTTATCAAGTTCTTTTAAGTGGTCTAATTCTAAGTGATAAATGCCAAGCTCTAAAGAACGAACTGCTTTTAGTAATGATTCTTCTAAGTTACGTCCGATTGACATAACTTCACCAGTTGCTTTCATTTGTGTTCCAAGCGTTCTGTTCGCTGATTCAAACTTATCAAACGGCCAACGTGGAATTTTTGAAACAACATAGTCTAACGCTGGCTCGAAGCAAGCGTAAGTTTTTTGTGTTACTGGGTTTACGATTTCATCTAACGTTAAGCCGACTGCAATTTTTGCTGCTAATTTCGCAATTGGATATCCAGTTGCTTTAGATGCTAGTGCAGATGAACGACTTACACGTGGATTTACTTCGATTACATAGTATTGGAAGCTATATGGATCTAGTGCAAGCTGAACGTTACATCCACCTTCAATTCCTAGTGCACGAATAATTCGTAATGACGTGTTACGTAACATTTGGTATTCACGGTCGCTTAGCGTTTGGCTCGGTGCTACAACGATTGAATCACCTGTATGAACACCAACTGGATCGATATTTTCCATGTTACACACTACAATTGCGTTATCATTTGAATCACGCATTACTTCGTATTCAATTTCTTTACAGCCAGCAATACTTTTCTCCAATAAACATTGTGTTACTGGGCTATGTTTTAAACCACTTGTTACGATTTCAATTAGCTCTTCTTCGTTATGACAAATTCCGCCGCCCGTTCCTCCTAATGTGAACGCTGGTCGAACGATTACTGGGTAACCAATTTCGTTTACAAATCCATATGCTTCATCAAGGTTATGAATAATTTCACTTGGTGGTGTTGGTTCATTTAAATCTTGCATTAATGTACGGAATAAATCACGATCTTCCGCTTGCTCGATTGCTGATAATTTTGTTCCTAAAATTTCAACTCCGCACTCGTCAAGTACGCCTGATTTTGCAAGTTCAACAGCCATGTTTAAACCTGTTTGACCACCTAATGTTGGTAGGATTGCATCAGGACGTTCTTTACGAATAATACGGCTTACGAATTCTAATGTTAATGGCTCGATGTATACTTTATCAGCTGTTGCAGTATCCGTCATAATTGTTGCTGGGTTAGAGTTAACAAGGATTACTTTGTAACCTTCCTCTTTAAGAGATTGACAAGCTTGTGTACCAGAGTAGTCAAACTCCGCTGCTTGCCCAATTACAATTGGTCCTGATCCGATTACTAAAATTGTGTTAATGTCTAGGCGTTTTGGCATAACTCTTCCCCTTCTTTCTTGAATTTTTCAATCATTGTTAAGAAATCTTCGAATAAATCATTTGCATCTTCTGGTCCCGCTGAAGCCTCTGGATGGTATTGTACTGTAAATGCCGGGAACTTCTTATGACGAAGACCTTCTACCGTTCCATCGTTTAAAGCAACATGTGTAATTTCAAGATCTGTATTTTCAACTGATTCTTCTTCTACTGCGTATCCGTGGTTTTGAGATGTAATTGCTACTTTTCCAGTTGCAAGATTTTTTACTGGATGGTTTAAACCACGGTGACCAAATTTCAACTTACTTGTATTTGCACCTGATGCTAGAGCGAACAATTGATGTCCTAGGCAAATTCCGAATAAAGGAACTTTACCGATAATGTCTTTTAACATTTCAATTGCTTCTGGTACATCTTTCGGATCTCCAGGTCCATTACTTAACATAATTCCATCTGGGCTAAGGCGTAAAATTTCTTCCGCTGTTGTGTTGTAAGGAACTACAATTACATCACAGTCACGCTTATTTAATTCTCGTAAAATACCATGTTTCATACCGAAGTCTACTAGTACAACTCGGTGACCACGACCTGGGCTTGGGTATGGATCTTTCGTTGATACGCGTTTTACATGATCTGTAAATACTGTCGCTTTTAATTGGCTTACAATGTACTCTACATCTGCATCCATGTTACAAAGGCGTCCACGTAATGTACCGTATTGACGAATTTTTCTCGTTAATTTTCTCGTATCAATCCCTGCTAATCCTGGGATATTTCTTTCTTTCAAGTAATCATTTAACGAAATTTCATTACGGAAGTTTGATGGGTGATCACAAATTTCGTTTACGATTAAACCATTTACAGATGGGTGAATGGATTCAAAATCGTCACGGTTAATGCCGTAGTTTCCGATTAATGGGTACGTGAATGTTACGATTTGACCGCAATATGATGGATCAGATAATGTTTCTTGATATCCAGTCATTCCTGTTGTAAATACAACCTCACCTGACTTTTCGATTTCGCCTCCGAAACCTGTTCCAATTAATACTGTTCCATCTTCTAAGATAAGTTGTCTTTTCATACTAATGCACTCTCCTTTTGCCATGCGATCTTACCACCAACGATTGTCATTACCGGCCATCCTTGGCATTTCCAACCTGCGAATGGTGTATTTTTTCCTTTTGATAAGAATGTTGTTGGGTCAATCTCTTCTTCTTGTTCTAAATCAATGATTGTAATATCAGCTGCTCTACCTTCTTTTAGGCGACCTGCTTCTAAGCCGAATGTATCAGCTGGCTTTTCTGTTAAGAATTGAATTAACTGTTCTAGCGTAATAACTCCCTTTTTCACAAGGTTTGTGTATAGAAGCGGGAATGCTGTTTCAAAACCAGTAATTCCAAACGGTGCTCTTTCAATTCCTTGTGCTTTCTCTTCCGCTGTATGCGGTGCATGGTCAGTTGCGATCATATCGATCGTTCCATCTAATAAACCTTCAATTAATGCTGCATGGTCTTCTTTTCCACGAAGCGGTGGGTTCATTTTAAAGTTAGGATCAGCTGATGGGATATCATCTTCACATAACACTAGGTGATGCGGTGTTACTTCTGCTGTTACTTTAATTCCAGCGCGTTTCGCATCACGGATTACACGTACAGAACCTTTCGTACTTACATGACATACGTGATAGTGGCAATCTGCTGCTTCAGCAAGCAGTATATCCCTTGCAATATGTACAGATTCACATACTGATGGGATACCGTTTAATCCGTGTTTCTCAGAAAACTTCCCTTCATGTACACAACCTTTATTAATAAGCGTATTCTCTTCACAGTGCGCAACTACTGCCATATCTAATTTTGCTGCACGTTTCATAGCCGCTAACATCATGCTCGCATCTTGTACGCCTACGCCGTCATCTGTGAAAGCAAATGCTCCAAGTTCTTTTAATGTTTCGAAATCTGTCATTTCAGAACCAGCTTGACGTACTGTAATTGCTCCGTATGGTAGTACGTTAACATGAGCTTTTTCTTCAATACGTTTTTGCAAGTCTTCCATATGTTCTCTGCAATCTGGTACCGGGCGTGTATTTGGCATTGCGCAAATTGTAGTGAATCCACCTTTTGCCGCTGCTAGTGTACCTGTTTCAATTGTTTCTTTATGTTCACCACCTGGTTCACGAAGATGTACGTGTACATCTACTAATCCAGGTGCGATTAACTTTCCGTTCACATCGATTACTTCAGCATTATCTGCCGTAATATTTTCTGCTACCTTAGCGATTTTACCGTCTTGTACGAGAAGATCCGTTGCTACGATTTTTCCTTCTTCATTCATATAACGACCATTTTTAAACAAATAATTCATGTTTCATTCCTCCTAATACATTTGGTAAGGCGCGTTTTAGTACAGCCATTCTTACGTAAACTCCATTTTCCATTTGTTTAAATATACGTGAACGCTCACACTCAACAAGTTCACTTGCAATTTCAACATCACGGTTTACAGGAGCTGGATGCATAATAATGCTTCCTTCTTTCATACGCTTTTCTCTTTCTACTGTTAATCCGTGTTTCTCATGATATTCTTTCATAATGTCTGTTTCATAATGATCATGACGCTCATGTTGTACACGGAGTAACATCATTACATCAACTTCTGGAACAAGTTCATCTAATGGTTTGTATGTTCCAAATGTGTTGTCTTCATCTTGCCACTCTTCTGGACTTGCAAAGTAAATTGTTGCACCAAGCTTCGTTAATGCTTCTGCATTAGAACGTGCTACTCGGCTATGACGAACATCTCCTACTATTGCAATCTTCAAACCTTCAAATCTTCCAAACTCTTGTTTAATTGTAAGAAGGTCCAGTAGGCACTGTGTTGGGTGGTTTCCGCATCCATCTCCAGCATTTAAGATTGGAATATTCACCTGATCTTTTAGTTCATCGAAGTAGCGATCTTGCTCGTGGCGGATGACCACTGCTTTTGTTCCGATTGATTCTAGTGTTCTTATCGTATCGTATAGAGTTTCTCCTTTTTGTACGCTAGATGCATCAGCTGAAAAGTTTAAAACATCAAGTCCTAATCTCTTCTCAGCAACTTCAAAGCTAAATCTCGTTCTCGTACTATTCTCAAAGAACAAGTTCGCAACAAAAGTTTGCTCTGTCGTTTTGCTCTCTTTTCCATTCGCAAAATCTTCTGCATCTTTTAGGATTTCTGAAATTTCTACTTCCGATAATTCACTCATCGTTAACAAATGGCTCATCGTCATCCCTCATCTTTCTGATTTTTATGTTACCACTTTTGAATTTTTATAACAACCTTTGCATAAAAATACCCTAATCGTGTGAGACTAGGGTGCAAGAAAGAAGCCACCCTTTCCGGTCTCACAGGACTGAATTAAAAGGTTATTATTATGAAGCAATCTGCTTAGATTGTTTTATTTGTTTCGTTTCCGGTAGTAGTAGATTTAACAGTACACCTACAATTGCTGCTAGTGCCATTCCTTCTACTTGGAATGATTCTCCTACATGAAGTACCGCTCCACCAATACCGATTACTAATATTACTGATGCAATCATTAAGTTTCGTTTGTCACTTAAATCTGTTTTATCATCTACCATCATGCGTAATCCGCTTGATGCGATTACACCGAATAGTAAGATTGATACACCACCCATAACTGGTGTTGGGATCGAATGAATCAGTGCAGAAATCTTACCGATAAATCCGAACATGATTGCGAATACTGCTGAACCGATGAATAAGTATACACTGTATGCTCTCGTAATTGCTAGCACACCGATGTTTTCACCATACGTTGTATTCGGTGGCCCACCGATTAGTGACGCGATTAATGTTGCTACTCCGTCACCGAAGATTGAACGGTGTAAACCTGGTTTTTCAATTAAATCTCTTTTAATAACATTTCCAAGAACAATTTGATGTCCGATATGTTCTGATATTGTTACTAGTGCAACTGGTACCATCAAGAGTACAATCTTCCATGAAAACTCTGGTGTGTATGTTACAAATGGTACTGTGAAATCTGGTACAACAAACCATTTTGCCTCAGCTACCGGCTTTAAGTCTACTAGCCCTTGGAAGTAAGCGAAGATATATCCGCCGATAATGCCAAGTAACACTGGTATGATACTGAAAAATCCTCTTCCAAATATCGAGCATATAATTGTAATTGCTAATGTTACTAACGCTACTGAAAAGTGTGTAAAGCTATATTTGCCATCCGCACCGTTCATCGCCATGTTAACTGCTGTATGTGCTAAAGCTAGACCGATTACCATTACTACTGGACCAACTACGATTGGTGGTAGTAATTTCATAATCCACTCTGATCCTGATTTCTTAATTCCGAGTGAGATTAAGATGTACACAAGTCCTGCTAGCAAACCACCAAGCATTGCCGCTCCCGGTCCACCTGCCGTTTTCGCTGTTATAATCGGTGCGATAAAGGCGAATGATGATCCTAGATAAGCAGGTACTTGACCTTTCGTTATAAGAAGAAACGCTAACGTTCCTAATCCACTTGATATTAATGCTACTGATGGATTCAATCCTGTTAAAAACGGAACAAGCACTGTTGATCCAAACATCGCGAACAAATGTTGTATACTTAAAAATAACCATTTTCCCGGTTTCGGTACTTCATTAACGTCTAACACTGGCTTTTGTTCCATTGTTACATCCTCCTTCAGTTTAAATCTTTGCAATAAAAAAACTCTTTGTGCCTGTGCACAAAGAGTCCTACACTTTCGTATGCCAAATTTGACATATGAAAGCCAAGACCCTTTGGCAGCCTCACAGGACTACATTTAAAAGGGCTTTACTTATCGTATATGCTTACTCGATCTTGTTGATCTGTCTCTTGCAAATCAACTTCGATACGCTCTTCACTTGATGTTGGAATATTCTTCCCTACATAATCAGCGCGAATTGGTAATTCGCGATGACCTCTATCAACAAGAACCGCCAATTGGATTTGAGATGGTCTACCTAAATCCATAAGAGCATCCATTGCTGCTCGAACTGTTCTTCCTGTATATAATACGTCATCCACAAGGATAACTTTTTTCTTCGTAATATCTACAGGGATATCAGAACCTTTTACAAGTGGTTCTTTATTTTTCGATTGTAGTGTTAAATCATCACGATATAACGTAATGTCTAACTCTCCAACTTCCATTTCTTTTCCTTCAATTTGACCAATTCGTTCTGCCAAACGTTGTGCAATAAAAATTCCACGAGTTTTAATTCCGACAAGAACACAATTATCGACACCTTTATTTCGTTCCACGATTTCATGACTAATTCGTGTTAAAGCGCGGCGAATCATTTGGTCATCTAAAACGACAGCTTTCTCTTGCATGCTCTACACCTCCAAGCTTTTTTCTTGCGTGAGAGTAATGGTATAAAAAAAGTCCTCTCAGCGTGTGCGAGAGGACTTTTGAAAAAAGGGTACAACATACCCTAAGTATTTCAAACCGTTACCTTCTCAACCTCACGGGGCTGTGTTAAAGGATCATTATTTAACTGTTGTCAGTATCTCAGTTTTCTTATGATTTGTCAATACTATTTTCGTAAAATATTTAATGCGTCTTCAAACACTTCTGGAATCGGTGCCTCAAACTGAATATATTCATCAGTACGAGGATGATCAAAGCCTAAAATACCCGCATGAAGTGCTTGTCCATTCATATCTAACGTTTTCTTCGGACCATACTTCGGATCTCCTGCAAGTGGATAGCCAATATATTTCATATGAACACGAATTTGGTGTGTACGTCCCGTTTCTAAGCGACATTCTACAAGTGTAAAGTCTTTAAAGCGTTCTAACACTTGGAAATGCGTAACAGCGTTCTTACCATTTTCATCAACTGTCATACTTTGACGCTCTTTCTTATCACGAGCAATCGGAGCATCAATCGTTCCCTTATCATGCGGAATCACACCGTGTACAATCGCTTTGTAACGTCTCGTTACTGTTTTTGCTACAAGCTGATTTACAAGCGATTCATGTGCCATATCATTTTTAGCAACCATTAATAGTCCAGATGTATCTTTATCGATACGATGCACGATACCTGGACGCATTACACCGTTAATGCCTGATAAGTCTGTACAATGGTGCATAAGGCCATTTACAAGTGTACCACTTGTATGCCCTGGTGCTGGATGTACAACCATACCACGTGGCTTATTTACAACAAGCACATCTGCATCTTCATAATAAATTTCTAAATTTAAATCCTCTGGTTGAATATCTAACTCTTCTGGTTCAGGAATTGTTACTGTAATTTCATCTTCTTCTTTTACTTTATAATTCCCTTTTACCGCTTTCCCGTTTACTGTCACAACTTCATCTTTAATCCATTGCTGCACTTGCGTACGTGACCATTCGTTATTTATCCCTGTAACGAATTTATCAATTCGCTCGTTTTTTTGCTCTGCTGCAACTGTTACTTGTACTACTTCACTCATTCAATTACTCCTTCGCTTTCTTGCCTTCTAATAATGTTTGAATAATAATTAATACAACACCAATACATAATGCTGAATCAGCTATATTGAATACTGGATAGTTGTACGAGAAAATATACACGTGAATGAAATCCACTACTTCTTGTCTAAATACACGATCAATAAAGTTACCAATTGCCCCGCCCAAAATTAGGCCTAACGAAATACCTAGAAGCTTGTCTGTTTTCGCATACTTTTTCATATAAAATACAATAAACACTACAAAAACAACTGTAATAATGTAGAAGAACCACATTTTATTTTCTAAAATACCCCAAGCAGCGCCTCTATTTCGATGTGATGTTATGTATAATACATTGTCGATAATCGGAATACTCGTACCCAATTCCATGTTCTTTACAATTAACCACTTCGATATTTGATCGATAGCAATGACGAATAACGCTATTACATAATATATCATTTTCATTTCCCCCACAAAGACAGTGTACCTCAAAATTTTAGCATAGCTGCTACCTTTTCACAATGAACCTTTATAGAAGAATAAAATAAATTAAAAAAAGGTAATATAATATCGTTGTGCGTATTCATACATTTACCTTTTCATAAAAGAATTCATGAATCGTACGGGCAGTCGGCATTGTCTTCATTTGCTTTGTCGAAATTAATCTCCCCGTATCTTCACAAATACCATACATGTCTATTTCCATTTTAAATAATGCGCGTTCTACATCCTTTAAATCCTCTTTTATATCATGTAATAGCAATTTTTTCTTTATCTCTTCCTTAATTTCATATCCAAGCTCTTGGCTGAACTCGACATCATATTTGTGCATTACTTCTTTAGCTAGTCTCTCTTGCAACTCTTTTCTCATCAATTGCAATTCTTCTTTTATTTCCATGTAAATTTCATTCACGTGTACATTCCTCCTAGCTGTAATGTACAGTTAGTGTGTCCGAAATTTATTTGCTTACCTCACACACATTTTTCCTTCACAGGAAAGAGTCTGAAAGTGATTTTGATATGCCATCAACAAAAAAACTGACTGCATCAATAGCAGTCAGCTTTTTTTATTATTTTACATAGTTTTCTTTAACAACTGTTGCACAACGCTCACATAATGTTTCATGTTCAGCATCTTTACCAATTGTTTCTGAAACTACCCAACAACGTTCACATGTTTCACCAGTTGCTTGAGCAACAACAACCGCTGTATGTTCATACTTCGGTGCATCTGCTGGCGCTTCATCCATCATACCACCAAGTTTATACTCAGAAACGATGAATAATTGCTTTAAGTCTTCGCTAATAGACTCTAACATAGCTTTCATTTCTGCAGTTGGATATAGCGTAATGCTTGCATTTAATGACTTACCGATTACTTTTTCATTACGAGCTACTTCTAGTGCTTTTAACACGTCATCACGTAATGTCATAAATGCATCCCATTTTGTTTTTAACGCTTCCGCGTCATCTAATTGTACAGCTTCTGGCATATCAGTTAATTGTACACTTTCTTCTGTTACGCCTGGAATGTATGGCCATACTTCATCAGCTGTATGCGGTAAGATTGGTGTTACAAGTTTCGTTAACGCAACAAGAACATCATATAATACAGTTTGAATCGCACGACGATCTTCGTGGTTTGCACCTTCAATATATAAAATGTCTTTTGCAAAGTCTAAATAGAATGAACTTAAATCAATTGTACAGAAGTTATGAATTGCATGATACACAGCAGCGAAGTCGTATGTCTCATATGCTTCTTTAACTTTTGTAATTAAGTCATTTAATTTCACTAACATGTAACGATCTACTTCACGAAGTTCAGCTACAGCTACTGCATTTTCACTTGGCTTAAAGTCGTCTAAGTTTCCTAATAAGAAACGGAATGTGTTACGGATTTTACGATACACTTCTGCTACTTGTTTTAAAATATCATCTGAAATACGTACGTCAGATTGATAGTCAACAGAAGATACCCATAAGCGTAAAATGTCTCCGCCTAATTGATCCATAATTTTCTTCGGTACGACGATGTTTCCAATCGACTTACTCATCTTACGTCCTTCACCATCTAGTACGAAACCGTGACTTAGTACGCCTTTATATGGAGCTTTACCTGTTACAGCAACTGCTGTTGATAATGAAGAGTTAAACCAACCACGATACTGGTCAGATCCTTCTAAATATAAATCAGCTGGACGCTGTAAATCTTCGCGCTCTTCTAATACCGCTTGGTGAGAAGAACCTGAATCGAACCATACATCCATGATGTCTGTTTCTTTACGGAATTCCCCATTTGGGCTACCTGGATGTGTAAATCCTTCTGGTAATAGATCTTTCGCTTCACGCTCGAACCATACGTTAGAACCGTGTTCACGGAATAAATCTGCTACATGGTTAATTGTTTCATCCGTAATAATTGGATCACCATTCTCAGCATAGAATACTGGAATTGGCACACCCCATGCACGCTGACGAGAAATACACCAGTCACCACGGTCACGAACCATATTATGAAGACGAGTTTCTCCCCATGCTGGTACCCATTTTGTTTCTGCTACAGCTTCTATTAATTCTTTACGGAATGCTTCAATAGATGCAAACCACTGTGCTGTCGCACGGAAAATAATTGGTTTTTTCGTTCTCCAATCATGTGGGTATGAATGTGTAATGAATGTTAGTTTCAGTAACGCGCCTACTTCTTCTAATTTTTCTGTAATTGGTTTGTTAGCTTTATCATAGAATAAGCCTTCAAATCCAGGTGCCTCATTTGTTAATACACCTTTATCATCGACTGGGCAAAGTACTTCTAATCCATACTTTTTACCAACAACGAAGTCATCTTCCCCGTGTCCTGGTGCTGTATGAACACAACCTGTACCTGCATCTGTTGTTACGTGGTCTCCTAGCATAACTAATGAATCACGATCGTAGAATGGATGTTTTGCAACTGTGTACTCAAGTTCGCTACCTTTTACTGTTTTCACAACTTCAGCATTTTCCCACTCTAACGTTTTTGCAACTGTCTCAAACAGCTCAGAAGCAATGATATATTTCTCATCGTTTACTTTTACAATGCTATATTCAAGCTCTGGGTGAACAGAAATACCTAAGTTTGCAGGTAATGTCCAAGGTGTCGTTGTCCAAATGATGTACTTTTCATCACCTTCTAATACGTTCTTTCCATCTTTTACAGGGAATGCTACGTAAATAGATGCTGATTTTTTATCTTGATATTCAATTTCAGCTTCCGCTAAAGCAGATTCACTCGTTGGAGACCAGTAAACTGGTTTTTGACCTTTATAGATATAACCTTTTTTCGCCATGTCACCAAACACTTTAATTTGTTGTGCTTCATAAGCTGGCTCTAAAGTAATATATGGATTATCCCAATCTGCACGTACACCTAGACGCTTAAATTGTTCACGTTGACGTTCTACTTGTTCATATGCATACTCTGCACATAACTTACGGAACTCAGCAACTGTCATTTCTTTACGTTTTACACCTTTATTTGTTAAAGCTTGTTCAATTGGTAAACCGTGCGTATCCCATCCTGGAACATATGGCGCACTAAAACCAGTCATTGATTTATAACGAACAATAAAGTCTTTTAATACTTTATTTAATGCATGTCCCATATGAATGTCACCATTCGCATATGGAGGTCCATCATGCAATACAAATAAAGGACGTCCTTTTGTATGTTCTTGTACTTTTTCGTAAATATTCATTTCAGCCCATTTTTCTTGCATTGCAGGCTCACGTTTTGGTAAATTCCCACGCATTGGGAACTCTGTTTTTGGCATCAGTAATGTATTTTTGTACTCCATGCTCAATTCCTCCTTACATGTATAAAAGAAACACTTAAAAAACGGAATAAAAAAGAGACCTTCTCATCCCAAAAAGGGACGAGAAAGTCTCCCGCGGTACCACCCTAGTAGATCATATACATGTGTATAGAATCCTCTTTATATTCTTAACGCGAATACACGCCTACGCTTACTCTATTTGTTCAGCGCGGAACTCCAGGGTGATATTCCCACTATCTCCTTATCCTGAGCTTACACCATCCTCAGTTCGCTATATAAGGTTTGAAAAGGTACTTATCCCTATCTTCGTTTTTCTTAATAAATATGTTGTTTAAAATTATATGTAATAATGAGAAAAACGTCAAGCTTACACTGTTTCTTCTTTTTTCAACAGTTCATCTACTTCGTCTTCTAATTCAATTAGTTTATCCCAATCATCGTTGTTTAACATCTCAAGCTGTGTTTCTAATAACATACGGAAACGAGTTCGGAATACTTTCGCTTGTTTCTTTAGCTCTTCAATATCAAAAGCAACTTTTCTTGATTTTACTAATGCTTCGTTAATAATACGATCAGCATTCTTTTCAGCTTCACGCACAATTAATTTCGCTTCTTTTTGCGCATTACGTTTTACTTCTTCCGCTGCTTCTTGTGCAACGACGATAGATTTGTTTAACGTATCTTCAATATTAGAGAAATGATCTAACTTCCCTTCTAACTGCGCAACTTTTTCTTCTAAAGCTTTTTTCTCACGAATGACCAATTCATAATCTTTGATAATTTGATCAAGAAACTCATTTACTTGATCTTCATCATAGCCACGGAATCCGCGACCAAATTCTTTGTTATGAATATCTAATGGTGTTAACGGCACAACGCCACCTCCAAGTAGTTATCTAAATTTCCTCTTTCAATTATATCTTTTCTTCGACAAAATAGGAGGATTTCCTTCTAAAAAACCAATCATTTTAGTATACCATACAAAATTCTCCATTTGTCGCGTTTTGTTCTACCTTCTACAGAAAATAATTTACTTCGGCCATATCCTCTAACAGAAAAAACATCTCCTGGATAGCATTCATAAGAAGTTTGCTCCACTGTTTTCCAATTGACTTTTACTAAACCATTTTTTATGAAAGGTTGTACTTTCTGTCTAGATAAATGTAACATTTCAGCTAACATAACATCTAAACGAAGTGAAGAAACCGTTCCAGATTTCTCTCCCCACGTTTCATCTATCTGTAGAATTTGTTCTCCTTGCACTGACGCTAAAGAGACTTTTACTTTCCCTATTGATTGTAAGTTCATCTCAATATACGATACAATTTCTTTCGCAACTACAATTTGGGCACGATTTTCTTGCAGCAAAATATCACCACATTTTTCTCTTGTTAAACCAAGAGACATAAATGTACCTAATATTTGCCTATGTTCTAGCGTATAAAACTTGGAAGGATAGTCAATTTCTAATACTTCTACTTGAAATTCTTCTTCATTTAATTCTAGATAGTCTGGATAAATAAGTGCTCTTTTACGCTCTGCATTAGGCGTTGCACCACCAAATTGCACAGCAACATCACCTTGTCCTATTACCATAGAAACAATTTGTTGTTGCCTAGGATCAAGAAAATCCGTTAACTTCACTTGATGGTATTCCGCCGCTCGCTTCCACTCTAGCACTTTATCCACAAAGACCTCCTCATCAGGCCTAAAATGTTCGTAGATGCTCATGTATTTACCTTCTTACTATAAAAAATAGCTTAATAAACTGAACAAACCAGTTTTAGCAAGTTTCAACGCAAAGATCGCAACGATTGGAGAAATATCAATCATTCCAAGCGGCGGAATAAAGCGGCGGAATGGTTCTAAATACGGTTCACAAATACGTGCCAGGAACTCTCCAAAAGCTGATTCCTTTGCACCAGGAAACCATGATAGGAGAATGTAAATAATAAGTGCCCACGAGTAAATCTCGATAGCATAACTTAACACTATAAAAACTGTTGTCATGGCGTATTACCACCTCTTTATATTTGTTTCTTCTTCTTCACCGAATAACTCTGAAATCGCACCAACAATATCTACATTTTCAGGTGTACACATAAATGTTTTCGGTCCTATTTTTTGAATGTCCCCGCCTATAGCGTATACAGTACCACTTAAAAAGTCAACGATACGTACCGCTTGATCAGTAGACATTCTCTGCAAATTAATTACAACAGCTCGTCTACCTTTTAAGTGGTCCGCAATCCCTTGTGCTTCCGAATATGTGCGTGGTTCTAATAAAACAACTTTTGAAGATTGTTTTGCTGTTTCAATACTCACAACATTTTGCTTCGGTTGCGCTTTCGGAAACGTAACGTCTTGTTGTTCTGGTGGATCTTGCTGCTTTTTCATGTCTGTTTGCTCCTTTTCATAACCATATTGAGCTGCTTCTTTTTCTTCCGGTGTATCAAAAAAGAAGTATTTTACTTTTGACCAACTCATAATAAGATTCTCCTTCCTTTTACGCTTTCCCTACTAAAATCGTTCCCAAACGAATATATGTAGCCCCTTCTTCAATTGCAATTGTGTAATCATTGGACATTCCCATTGATAATTCTTTACATGGCGCATGTAATAACTCTAGCTCCTGCACCTCTGTTTGCAGCATACGTAATTCCTTAAAACAGCGTCTGATTTCTTCCTCTTCTTCTGTAAATGGAGCCATCGTCATTAGTCCAACCACTTCAATTTTATCGAATTCTTGCAAACTTTGAATAAAAGAAACAACCTCTTCTATTGCCAATCCTTGCTTCGATTCTTCAGATGAGGTTTTCACTTGAATAAAGCATTTCACTTTCTTATCAGCACGTTTCTGAATTTCTTTCGCCAGCGAAAGACGATCTAACGAATGTAAATAATCAATTTCATTAATGATTTCTTTTACTTTTCTCGTTTGTAATGAGCCAATAAAGTGCCAATTAACTTTTGAACCGAAATGCTCGTATTTCTGTAAGAAACCTTCATTTCTATTTTCACCTAAATCGATAATTCCAGCTTCAATTACTTCGTTTGTTTTTTCAATCCCTACAGTTTTTGTAACTGCAACAAGTTTAATATCTTGCAACGAACGTCCAGCTCGAGCGCAAGATTCTTTAATAGCTTCGTTTACAATTACTAAATTTTCTTGTACTGTCACTTGCTTCCTTCCTCCTTAAAACCTATGAAACTCAACATTCTTCCTGTCTTACCTTGATCACGACGATGAGAGAAAAATAGTTGCTCTTCACAGCTTGTACAAAGAGATGACATTACAATATGCTCTTCTTTTATGCCTGCTTGTACACATAATATACGATTAATTTCTTTTAAATTAATTGCGTACTGCCCGTCAGAAATTTTTTGATGAGGAACAGCACCGCTAACTACTTCCTGTGCTGCTGTTAATACACGATCATCCACAACATAACAACAAGATCCGATCGACGGCCCAATTGCAACATGAATTTCATCACTTGAAATACCTTCTGCATTCCACTTTTGAATCATTTCCTTTGCAATCTCTTGTACAGTGCCTTTCCATCCAGCATGCGCAAGTCCTATCATACCATGTGATGGTGCATAAAAATAGAGCGGAACACAATCCGCGTAACAAGACGTTAACAGAACATCTTCATTACTCGTATAAATGCCATCTGTTTTTGAAATGCCGTCCTCATATGAATAGACACCACTTCCCTTTTCCTGTTGCCCTACTTTTTCAACATGATGAGCATGAACTTGTTCAGAGCAAATCCAGTTTTCTAATGGTTTTTGTAACTTATTTGCTAAAATGCGTCTGTTTTCATGAACGTTCTCCACGATATCATTCACATGTAATCCTAAATTCATCGCATGAAAGGAGCCCGTACTTATCCCACCATCTTTTGTCGTAAATCCAGCAGTAATGTTTCCAAGTTCTTTCCACGCTTGTAAATACAGTATACCGTCCACATATTTAAATGGTTCTCTCATAATAAAGCGGCTCCTTTTAATTAAAATAACAGAAAAAAGCATGGTACTTCCTGTCTATTTTACCATACTTTTATTTTTTCATAATCCTAACAGAAAAAAAAGAGGAATTTGTAATATTCTTTATGAAATTGTCGGTGTTTGTATTGATTCTGTTACAGAATTAACAGGATTTACTCTTACAAGTATGACATCCTCCCCAATTTTCACAATTTCCTTCCAAGGAATTACAATCTCAACATCTTTTCCAAAAATACCTAGCATACGTGTCTGTTTGGAAATAATAACAGAACAAACTTGCCCTGTGTTCATATCAATTTCAATATCTCCAATATTCCCAATCCTTTTTCCATCTGAAATATTTATAACATCCTTCATCTGTAACTCTGAAATTCGTATCACCATTTTTATCCTCTCCCTTATATGACAAATTGGAAACTGTTTCTCATATTTACAGGAAGCCATCTATACGAAACACCATGCTAGTTTCATTATATGAACACTAATCCCCTACTATGAGCACAAACCATATTACATATAAAAAGGTCTCACCATAATTGGTGAGACCTTATCCTTGAATCGTTTTATTCATTTGTTTAATAGCTGACTTCTCTAAACGTGATACTTGCGCTTGGGAAATCCCAATTTCTTCTGCAACTTCCATCTGTGTCTTTCCTTGGAAGAAACGTTTTCTAATAATCATTTTCTCTCTATCATTTAAACGCTTCATTCCTTCTTTCAATGCTAATTCTTCAACCCACTGCTCGTCCTTTTGTTTTTCATCACTTAACTGATCCATAACAAAGATAGGATCTCCCCCATCATTATAAATCGGTTCAAATAATGAAACTGGATCTTGAATCGCATCTAAAGCAAATACTATCTCTTCATGAGTTACTTCTAGCACTTTTGCAATATCCATTGCTGTTGGTTCTTTTGAATTTTCTGCAATCAATTTTTCTCTTACTTGCAAAGCTTTATACGCAATATCTCGCAATGAGCGCGATACGCGAATCGGATTATTATCACGCAAATATCTGCGTATTTCCCCAATAATCATCGGCACAGCATACGTTGAAAATTTTACATTTTGGCCTAAATCAAAATTATCAATTGATTTCATAAGTCCGATGCAACCAACTTGAAATAAATCGTCAACATATTCTCCTCTGTTATTAAATCTTTGGATGACGCTCAGTACAAGACGTAAGTTTCCATTCACTAATTTTTCTCTTGCGCTTATCTCTCCACTTTGCATTTCACGAAATAATTTACGCATTTCATCATTTTTTAATACTGGAAGTTTAGCTGTATCAACACCGCAAATTTCTACTTTGTTTCTCGTCAAAGTGTTCCCTCCTATCGGGAGTTGCTGTACAGTGTAAAGTATTTCCTTTGAAGGGGATTTTATGCATGTGGTTTTTTCACGATTTTTTATTTAAATTATCTTTCCTAATACAACTAAATAGAATAAGACCAGCCTACATAACGGCTGGTCTTATTCTTCACACCATTTTATTAAATTCTTTTCGTAATCTTTTTATAATTCTTTTTTCTAAACGCGAAATGTATGACTGTGAAATCCCAAGCATATCCGCCACATCTTTTTGCGTCTTTTCCTCTCCTCCAGCAAGCCCAAACCGAAGTTCCATAATTTGTTTTTCACGATCATTTAATTGGTGTAATGCTTTCATTAAAAGGTGACGATCTACAGTAGCTTCTAAATCTTTTGTAATAATATCATCATCTGTACCTAACACGTCAGACAATAACAGTTCATTCCCATCCCAATCAATGTTTAGTGGTTCATCAAAAGAAACTTCCGAACGATTTTTGTTATTTCGACGTAAATGCATTAAAATTTCATTTTCTATACAACGCGATGCATATGTTGCTAATTTTATTTTCTTTTCTGGATTAAATGTATTTACCGCTTTAATAAGGCCGATTGTTCCTATACTAATCAAATCTTCAATATTTACCCCTGTATTTTCAAACTTTCTTGCTATATATACAACGAGCCTTAAGTTACGTTCAATAAGTAATGACCTTGCTGCCTGATCTCCTTTTGGCAATTTATTCAAAAGAACTTCCTCTTCTTCTTTTGTTAACGGTGGTGGCAACGCTTCACTTCCACCAATATAATAAATTTCATCGGTCTTAATTCCTAATTTCAGCAATACTTTATACCAAAGGTATACTAAATAAAATTTTAATTTCATCATATTATCCCGCCTCTCATTTATTAAGCGATCACCATTTTTTGCGAAATCAACATTTTTGGATGCACAATACATTGATACTCCCCATTAGTAGACAGCTGTTGTGTATTTAATCCAATTAATACTTTGTTTACAACAATAGAACTACCTTCATGGTCAACTTGCACACTGTCAGGCTTAATTGCCCACAAAAATTGACTCTCTACTCCTACTGCACGGAAAGGAATTAAGCGTAATTTGGTCGCCCAACCAGAATCATTTTCTGGTATTTGAGGAATTTCTGTTTTGGAATAAATTTGTTCTGTTAACCAAGATGGTAAGCAATGTTCTAATGATGAAACATGCATAATCATAACAGGTGTTTTTGTTAATGGGTCATAAAGTTGGTTCCCACTGTCAATAAGACCTGCGAGTTCTAGTTCTTCTTCGGCTAATTGAATTTTTACTTTCACAATTTGATCATAGTGTATTTTCGTGACCTCTACGCTTTCAATACGCTTTTTAGAAAAATAATAAATTACTGGAAAACCAAAAATAACAAATAACCAACTAATTGGATCACCGTAAGAAATTGACTGAGATTGAACCAATCCATTTACCATTTCATTCGTTTGCAAAAAGAAATGAGTTCCAATTAATCCTCCGCCAACCATAAAGGTTACAAAGTAAAAAGTAAAAACAGTTTGTGCATAATTTCTAAATGTTGTAAACCCAAATGCTGTATACACAATAAGTAACGAGTACAGTAGTTTCATAATTGGATGTGTCATCATAGAAGCAAAAGGAGTAAAGGCAAAAATAACAATAGTTGAACCTATAAATGCCCCTAACACAAGCCTCCATCTTTTGATTTTCTTTTTTAACACGGTAGCTGTTAATAAAAGCAAAAGAAAATCAATGCAGGCGTTTAACAACCAAACAACGTCGGCGTAAACAACCAAACAATTCACCTCTTTTTTCAAGTTGAGACTAGTATAATGCATATCCAATAGGAAAGTGTGTCAATTTGCGGAGGTGTTTTTTTGTTATTTTGTGATTTCTAGACATAATCTGTCGGTAAAAAATAAAAGTACAAATTCATAGAATGATATACTCTTATTTTCACAAACAAAATATATTGAAATATACGAAATAAAAAAAAAGACCTGCTTAGCAGGTCTTTTCCATAAAAAACAAAAAGGAGCATGAAAGCTCCTTTTTTTATCGTCTACGACGGTTACGTAAAAATGCTGGAATATCAATATCATCTGAATCTGAATGACGCTCATGTACAACTGGCTCTTCACGCTTCATTTCACGTTTTACTTCACGCTGTTTTGAAGGTTGAGCTACTGGTTGTTGCTGTTGTTGCGTGTGGTTCGCATTCGGACGAATAATTGGTTTTGGTGGTTGAGTTGCAATGCTATCATCAAAACCAGTTGCAATTACAGTTACAACGATATCATCTTTTAATCCTTCGTTAATAACAGAACCGAAGATCATATTTACTTCTGGATCTGAAGCTGAAGCTACGATGTCTGCCGCTTCTTGTACTTCATATAAGCTTAAGTTAGCGCCACCCGTAATGTTCATGATAACACCTTGAGCTCCATCAATAGATGTTTCTAGTAATGGGCTAGAAATCGCTTTTTTCGCAGCTTCTGCAGCACGATTTTCCCCATTACCAGAACCAATACCCATTAAAGCAGAACCTCTATTAGACATAATTGTCTTTACGTCTGCAAAGTCTAAGTTAATTAAACCTGGCGTTGCAATTAAATCCGAAATACCTTGAACACCTTGACGTAATACGTTATCAGCTTCACGGAATGCTTCTAACATTGGCGTATTTTTATCAACAATCTCTAATAAGCGATCGTTTGGAATTACAATAAGAGTATCTACATTTTCTTTAAATGCTGCAATACCAGATGCTGCTTGCGTCGCACGCTTACGTCCTTCAAAAGTAAATGGACGTGTTACAACACCTACTGTTAAAGCACCTAATTCTTTTGCAACTTGAGCAACAACTGGAGCTGCACCAGTTCCAGTTCCACCGCCCATACCGGCAGTTACGAAGACCATATCCGCACCACGAAGTGCTTCTTGAATCTGTTCTTTACTTTCTTCTGCAGCTTTTTTCCCTACTTCAGGGTTTGCGCCTGCACCAAGTCCACGCGTTAATTTTCCACCAATTTGCATTTTTGTTTCAGCTTTTGATAGATTTAATGCTTGTGCATCAGTGTTCACAGCGATAAAGTCTACACCTTGTACACCGTGTTCAATCATACGGTTTACAGCATTGTTTCCGCCACCGCCGACACCGATAACTTTTATATTCGCTAATTGATCTTGAGTAGTATCAAACTCTAACATGTCGAAATCCCCCTAGAACCTCATTTTTCGTGTCCAATTTTAATCCCATAAATAACGGAATACACGTTTTACTTTTGACATCATGCGGTCATCATTTTGATTATTATTGTTTTGATTACGAGTTTTTTGTTTCGTGGGTTGCTGTTGTACCGGCGTTGGTGCTGGTGCTGGTACTGGTTCAAAATACTCTTGCTTTTCCTGCACATTTTTCCCACGTAATTTAGCTTTTTGATAAGAATGTTTAATTAATCCAACTCCACTTGTATATTGGGGCTCACGCACACCAATATAATCAGGAGTTGCTACACGAACATTTTCATGTAAAATATCATATGCAAGATCAAGAACACCTGGCATAGAAGCAATTCCGCCAGTTAGTACATAACCAGAAGCCACTTGCTTTACTCCTAACTTACGCACTTCATCTTGAACAAACATTAAAATTTCCTCTACACGAGCCTCTATTATATCCGATAATTCCAACTGAGAATATTGTTCTGTTTGATCACTTCCCATAATAGGAACCGTAAACATCTCTTCTTCAGATGCTGTATCATAAAAAGCATGTCCATATTTCAACTTAATTTGATCTGCATTTTCTGTTGAAGTTTTCAACCCAATCGCAATATCTTTCGTTATATGGTCTCCACCTAATGGTAATACGCTCGTCGCTTGTAACTCTCCATCTTTAAAAATAGATAAAGTTGTAGATCCTCCCCCCATATCAACAAGGGCTACTCCTCTATTTTTTTCATCTGAAGATATTGCAACTGTTGCAGCCGCTAAAGGTTGAAGACAAATATCAACAATTTCAAGACCTGCTTTTTCTACACAACGAAGTAGGTTATGTAGTAAAGTTCTCGAGCCTGTAATAAGTGTACCTTCCATTTCTAATCTTACACCGATCATCCCGCGTGGATCGTTAATCTCGTCAAGACCGTCTACGATGAACTGTCGAGGTACCACATCAATAAACTCAGGTTCTGGAGCAATTGACACAACTTGTGCTGCATCTAGAACGCGTAAGACATCTTCATTCCCGATTTCACGATCTTCATTTGAAACAGCGACTACTCCGTGACAAGGAAGTAGCTGTACCTGGTTTGCATTGACACCTACTACAACTTGCTCAATGTGGATTCCCACCATGCGCTCAGCTTGTTCAATTGCTTTTTTAATTGATCGAACAGTCTCGTCTATATCAACTATCGATCCCTTCTTTAAACCATTTGATTTTACATTTCCAACACCAATAATGTTTAAGCTGTCATTAACCATTTCACCAATGATGACTTTAACATTGGATGTACCGATGTCAAGACTAACATATATTTCATTGCTGTTCATTCTTTGGCACCTCCTTCTTTATTTATACCATACAACTCAATATATGGAACAACAATCGCAACTTTACTATTTATAAGAAAAATATTCAACGTCTTTATACGTTTCCCTTTTTTAACCCTATATTTTTCTTATTTTTATTTAGCATTCAATTAAGAATATCGCAGTAAACTATGAATAACTGCTTATCTTGAAATAATTCTATTTCGAGTGTAAAGTTTACCGCCAAGTATAAGTCTACACTAAGATGTACTCATAGAAAAGTGAAACTTGTACCAATACTAGTATGAATCTAAGAATTTTTACATATTTTTCATCAAATGAACCATTCTTCTAAATTCGTATACACATAATAGAACATTCGTTTCGTTTTTTCTGCTATAAGTAACGAAAACTACCATTCTATTCTTTTTTTTCTTCCGCACCTAATTCTTTCGTATATGCACCTACTTCTAAGTCAATTAATACCTTCTTACCTGGCTCAATTGTTTTTAAAATAAGCGGATAGGCTTCCATACGTTTTGCGAAATTTTGAATTGTAGTGCTCACTTCATAACCTTCATTCATATATAAAGTAAGATGATCTTCATTCGCATTCGTTGGTGAATAGCGAATCTCCGAAATAGATTTTAAAATAGCTGGTGTTAATTTTTCTAGTTCAGCGATTAACTCCTTCATTTTCTCTTCTTTAAAAGGTTCGAAAATCGGTGCTGCAACAGGAAGTTTTCCATTAGGTAGTACATCAAGTGTTTTTCCATTCTCTAATAACGGTTGTAATTTTCCCTCTTTATTTATATAACCAATCGTTACATATTCTTCGATATGAATATCAATATTGTTTGGAAAACGTTTTTTTACATTTACTGCTTTAATTTCTTTTCGCTTCGTTAAGTTTTCTTCAGCTTTATGTGCTGTCACTCGGAAATAACTTGTATCATATGTCACGCCTGAATCCTTCATTACTTGTTCATCCGTCATATAGTGATTTCCAAACACACTAATCTTTTTTATATTACTAAGCGGAGACCGAAAATAAATTAAAAAGAGCACTAATAAAAATAAAATTGATATGTATAAAATCAATCGATGATTAACATTTTTTTTGTTTTTTTTCTTTTGATTTTTCAATTTTGGTACACGATCTTGTAGTTTAATCACTTTACTATTATTCATGTACGATCCCCCTATGTAACATAAAGAACGGCATGTTCCTCATGCCGTTCTTATCTTCTTATTATAACATAAATGATAATGAGCGGAACGAATAACCGTTATCTTCCAATGATTTCTACTTCTGTGTGCATATCTACATCAAATTTATCCTTAATTGTATGTTTTATTAATTCAATTAAAGACAATACATCTTGCGCTGAAGCTCCCCCGGTATTAACAATAAAATTGCCATGCATTTCAGAAATTTGAGCTCCACCAATCCTATAACCACGAAGCCCTGCTTTTTCTACTAAATCTCCTGCAAAATGTGGGATTGGATTCCGAAATACACTTCCTGCACACGGGTGATTCCATGGTTGCGTTTCACGGCGGTAATCTTTATTATTTTGCATGCTACGTACAATTTCTTCACGTTTTCCCGCCTGTAATTGAAACACCGCCTCTAAAACAATACCAGGACGTTTCGTTTGCAATACAGATGCCCGATAAGAAAACTCCAGTTCTTTATTCGTTAACCAGTCAATTGTACCGTCTTCAAACAGAATGAGAGCCTTCGATAATACACTCGATATATCCGATTTATGTGCACCTGCATTCATATATACTGCACCACCGACACTTCCTGGAATACCGCTTGCAAACTCCAATCCAGCTAACCCTTGACGACTAAGTAAAGTTGACAATTTAATAAGAGGATATCCACTACCAACTCTTACCTTATGTTTTTCGACCTCTAAGTGATCTAATCCTTCTCCTAAACGAATAACAACACCTTCTATGCCTTGATCAGATACAAGAAGGTTTGAACCGCGACCAATTACAGTCCACTTCGTTTTGTATTGTTTTACTAACTGTAATGTTTTTTCAATACCGGCTACATGCTTTGGCACAATTAAAATATCCGCTGGTCCACCTATTTTCATAGTTGTATAACGTGCTAACGGCTCGTTAACTAAAACACGACCAACGTCTGCTTCTATAAGCTCATTTACTAATTGTTCCATAGACAATCTCCCCCATATTAAGTCTCCTTATGACAATAATATGCAGGGCGTTCACCTAACGTTATCCCTCTATTTACGGGCAGTACAGCTCCTAAATCAAAATTAGGCGATAATAAAGAAATTAGGCGGAATGAGGATACCAGTAAACATCCGATTAGTGAAAGGTAATAATCAACGAGAGAGAATCACTCCCCGCTGATTAAAGCCTCACTTTATTTTTTTACAAGCTTATTCATTACTTCATACAGCTTATTTGCTGCATCTGGAATACCTAGTTGCTTAGCAGCTAGCTTCATATTTTGTAATGTTTGTGCATCTAATAAAATCTCATCAATATCACGAATAAGCGTTTCAGCTGTTAAATCTTTTTCTAGTAACATTTTTGCCGCTCCTTTATCAACAACTGAACGTGCATTCTTTTCCTGATGATTATTTGTTACATACGGACTCGGTATTAACACACTTGGTTTTCCTAACGCTGTTAATTCTGCAAGTGTTGTTGCCCCAGCCCTTGAAACAACAAGGTCTACACCAGTTAGTACCTCTGGCATATTATGAATGAACGGCTTAATAATAACATTGCTTGGGTTCCCTTTTTGCTTCACGGCTTCCATCACTTTGTCATAATGTACTTCACCTGTTACATATAGTATTTCGTAGCTTTTGTTCCCAAACTGTTCAATTGCTTCAACGAAGGCATCGTTAATCGGTCTAGCCCCACGACTTCCACCAAATATAAGTACAGACTTTTTAGGAAGAGAAAGCCCAACTGAACGTTTCCCCTTCATTCCATTTTGATCCATTACCTCTGATGCTCGTGGATTACCTGTCATTACCACTTTTGACTCTGGAAAATGCTCTATAGCTACTTCAAAACAAACAGCAACTTTATCAACATAACGGCTTAAAAACTTGTTCGTTACACCTGGTACACTATTTTGTTCATGTACAATAGTTGGAATACCTAATTTGGCTGCAGCGTATACAACTGGTCCACATACATATCCACCCGTTCCAATTACGATATCCGGATTAAAACGACGAATATATCGTTTACTATCCTGTACACCTTTTAGAAAACGCATTACTGTTTTCACATTATCTAATGATATTTTTCGTTTAATTCCACTTATAACAATAGATTGAAATGGTATACCTGCTTTTGGAACGATTGTACTCTCTAGTCCATTTTCCGTACCAATATATAAAAATCTTGCTTCTGGATTTAACTTTTTTATTTCTCTAATTAAAGCAAGAGCTGGATAAATATGACCACCAGTACCCCCACCACTCACTAATACACGCACTACTAACTCCTCCGCTTCTCTTTTCTTATTTCCATTATATTTATTTCTATATACATATTGCATTTTTACACACATACGAAAAACCCTGTCTTATAAACAGGGTTTAGTAGCGAGAATGGCGACTTATATTTAATAATACACCTACTGCCATTAACATTAATGTCAAACTTGATCCACCATAACTTAAAAACGGCAAGGTAATACCCGTAACAGGCATCAGTCCTGTTACAACACCAACATTAATCATTACTTGAATCGCAATCATCGCCACAATACCTACTGCTAAAAACGTACCATATAAATCTGGCGCTCCTAATGCGATACGAATCCCGCGCCATAATAATAGACTAAATAATAATAACACAAATGAACCACCAATAAAACCTAATTCCTCGGATAAGATCGCAAATATAAAGTCAGTTTGTGGTTCAGGTAAATAAAGAAATTTTTGTCTACTTTGTCCAAGTCCAAGCCCAAATAATCCACCAGGTCCAATTGCAAGTAATGATTGGATAATTTGAAATCCACTCCCGAGCGGATCTGACCACGGATCTAAATATGATGTAATGCGTTTCATTCGATACGGTGCTGATGCAATTAACCCTACAAATCCTTCTACACCAATCAAACCAAACATTGCAAAGTGAAAGACCCTCGCTCCCGAAATGAATATCATAATGATACATGTCCCAACCATTACCGTTCCTGTCCCAAGGTCTGGCTGTAACATAATCATCCCAAAAGCAAGAAACACAAAACTAAGAGCCGGTAATAAACCACGTTTAAAAGATGTAATCAATTTTTGCCGTTCTGCTAAAAACTTTGCCAAGAAAATAATCATCGCAAACTTCATAAATTCTGACGGTTGAATCGAAAATGCTCCGATTCCAATCCAACTTCGTGCTCCTCCTCGAACAAGACCTACTCCAGGAATAAGAACGAGAATAAGAAGAATGAAGCAAACTAGCAAAATCACTTTTGAATACGTACGCCACACCCAATAATCAATTTTCATAATAAAAAACATAGCTACTACACCAAGACCCGCAAACAGTAATTGTCTTTTTGCAAAAAAGAATGAGTCCCCCATTTTATAAGAGGCCCAAACTGCACTCGCACTATAAACCATAATCATTCCGATTGTCAACAATGAAAGTGTTACGATGATGAGCATAAAATCAGGCGTTTTCTTCATTACCCACAAACACCACCTCTTTAGGCAGAACCTTTTGCCCTATGTAACAAAACATCAGTAGGTGTTAGCCTACTGATGTTTTGATTTACTTTATATAAGTTTATGTACAGCTTGTATAAAAATGTCTCCTCTTTCTTCAAATGTTTTAAATTGATCCCAGCTTGCACACGCTGGAGAAAGAAGAACGACATCACCATCTTTAGAATGAGCATAAGCTTTCACCACTGCTTCATCTAAAGTATCGACACTTTCAATTATATCTAATCCTGCTTTTTCTGCCGCTCTTACTAGTTTAGGAGCTGTTTGTCCAAATGTTACAATCGCTTTTACATTTTTGAAATACGGAATTAAATCATCGAATTCATTTCCGCGATCAAGCCCACCTGCTAGTAACACAATCGGTTGTGTAAACGCAGATAGTGCTTTCTCAGTCGCTAACATATTCGTTGCTTTTGAATCATTATAAAACTTACGGTTGTTAATCGTTGTTACATATTCTAAACGATGTTTTACACCCGTAAAACGTTTTAACACGACCGTAATTGCTTCATTAGAAGTACCTAATAATTTCGCAATACTCATCGCAGCTAAAATATTTTCTAGATTATGTTGACCAGGTAAAACGATATCGCTTACTTCAACAACTTTTTCACCTTTGAAATAAAGAGCGTTATCTTTTATACACGCACCATCTTCAATTTCTTTCGTTGTCGAAAACAGGATTTTTTGACCTTTAGAATACGCAGACAAAGCCATCACATCCGCATCATCCGCATTTATTACACTATAATCATTTTCTGTTTGGTTTTTAAAAATATTTGCTTTTGCTAAACCATATTCTTTCTTCGTCCCATGATAATCTAAGTGGGCCTCAAATAAATTTAAAAACGCAGCAATTTTGGGTTGGAACAATTCTACTCCCATCAATTGAAACGATGAAAGTTCTGTAACTACAACTTCATTTTCTTTTGCATCCTGTGCTACTTCACACGCTACAGTTCCAATGTTCCCTGCAATTACAGGATGCTTTTGTCCTTCTTTTAGCATTTCAAATGTCAGCATTGTCGTCGTCGTTTTACCGTTAGACCCCGTAATCCCAACAAATGGTGCTTCTGAAATACGATATGCTAATTCAACTTCCGTAACAATCGGAATTTGTTTTTCTTTCGCAGCAACTAATATTGGATTAGAATACGGGATTCCTGGATTTTTTACTACAAGAGAAATATTTCTCTCTAATAATTCTAAAGGATGACCACCGCATACAACGTCCATTCCTTTTGCTTGTAATTCTGCAGCAAGTACATTCTCTGCTAAAGGCTTTCCGTCATTTACAATAACATTTGCCCCTAGCTTTTGTAACAATGTAGCTGCTGCATAACCACTTTTTGCAATACCCAATACAAGAATATTCTTATTTTGAAATTCAGTTACAGTTTTCAATTACATCCACACCCCGATATAAATTCCTAACACAGCTAATAAAAATCCTGCAGACCAAAACGTCACAACAACACGCCACTCTGACCAACCACATAATTCATAATGATGGTGTAATGGACTCATTTTAAAGACACGTTTTCCTGTTGTTTTAAATGAAATGACCTGAATGATAACCGATAAAGTTTCCATTACGAATACTCCGCCAATAATTACAAGTAGCAATTCTTGTTTTAATAAAATCGCTACAGCTGCAATGGCTCCACCTAAAGCTAATGAACCTGTATCTCCCATAAACACTTTTGCTGGATTCGCATTGAATACTAAAAATCCAAGTACAGCTCCTACAACTGCCATACAGAATATCGCTACTCCAAATTGCTCTTGTGCCACAGCAATAATACTAAATGCTCCAAATGCAATAGCAGCTGTTCCTGATAATAAACCATCTAAACCGTCAGTTAAGTTAACTGCATTTGATCCACCAATAAGCATAAATAGTACAAGTACGAAATACGCCCAACCTAATTCAAACTTAACATCCGTTCCCGGAATCATGATGTATGTGTGGAACGCTTGCCCTTTTCCAATTAAAAAGAATGCAATAGCAATAACAAGCTGACCTACTAATTTTTGCTTTGATGTTAAACCAAGATTTCTCTTCTTAACTACCTTTATGTAGTCATCTAAAAATCCAATCAATCCGTAACCAAACGTCACTAATAGTAATAACGAAACCTCTGCACCTAAATAATTAAACTTAATCGCCATAATAAGTGAAGTTACCATCATAGATACGTATATGACGATACCACCCATTGTCGGTGTCCCTGATTTTTTTTGATGTGACTTCGGTCCCTCATCACGAATACTCTGTCCGAACTTTAATTTTCTTAAAAATGGAATAAACAATGGCGAAAGGGCAACAGAAATTAAGAATGCTACCCCAGCCGTTACTAATAAACCTTGCTCAAGCACATGTAGTCCTCCTCTCACGTTGTTACTCTTCGTTGTTTAAACGCCCTGTAATTGCTTCTTTAGCAACTTCACGATCATCGAAATGATGAACTTCTTTACCAATAATTTGATACGTTTCATGCCCCTTACCAGCAATAATAATGATATCATCTGCTTTCGCTTTAGCGATTGCATGGTGTATTGCTTCTTTTCTATCAATGATCATTTCATAATTTTTCCCGCTTGCACCATGTACCATATCATCTAAAATAGCCGCTGGATCTTCACTTCTTGGATTATCTGATGTATAAATTGCATGAGTTGCATATTTTGTTGCAACACTTGCCATTATCGGTCTCTTCGTTCGGTCCCTATCGCCGCCACAACCAACGATACAATACACATCACCTTTTGCAAATTGTTTTGCAGTTTTTAATACATTTTCTAAACTATCTGGCGTATGTGCGTAATCAACAATAACTGTATAATTTTGCCCTCCATCAACAACTTCAAAACGTCCTGGAACCCCAGCTAAATCCTTTATAACAGCAATGATTGTTTCTAATTTCACACCCGAAACAAGTCCTGCTGCTGTTGCTGCAAGTACGTTATATACATTAAATTTACCTATTAATTTCATCGTAACATTTACACTTTCATATGGTGTGACAAGCGTAAATGTAGTCCCGCCACTCGTCATAACGATATTTTTTGCCATAATGTCACTTGTTGTATCAATACCATATGTTACAACTGTTGCTGCAGTACTTCTCATATACTCTTCTGTTACATTATCATCGCTATTCAGCACAGCGTACTTTTCACGATTATGATTATAACTATTGCCAAGCTGTGCAAATAGTAACCCTTTTGCATGTTTATATTCTTCCATCGTTTTATGATAGTCTAAATGATCTTGTGTTAAATTCGTAAACACCGCTACATCGTAATCACATCCGTGTACACGACCAAGATTTAACGCATGTGACGAAACTTCCATTACCGTGCTGTCCACACCTTGTTCAACCATTTTTGAAAACGTCTGTTGAAGTGTTAGTGCATCTGGTGTTGTATTTTTCACCTCAAATGTTTCATCACCGATTTTCATATTAATCGTTCCAATTAGCCCTGTTTTATGACCATGTGCTCGCATAATCTCATCCATAATATGCGATGTTGTTGTCTTTCCATTTGTACCTGTAATTCCGATTAAATGTAACTTGTGTGTCGGTTGACCATAAAAATAATCAGCTAAAACCGCTAACGAACGAAAAGTATTTTTCACAAGTACAACTGGAACGTCAACATCAATTGGTCTTTCCGCAACAATAGCAGCCGCTCCTTGTGCCGCTGCTTGCTTAGCAAAATCATGGCTATCAACCGTATATCCTTTCATACATACAAATAAGCTTCCCTCTTTCACTTTACGTGAATCAGCTTCTATAGATGTGATTTCTGGATTTTCTTTTGGAACAACTGGAAAATCATGCAAACATGATACAAGTGTATGCAACTTCATTTCACTAAACCCTCTCTACATTGTTTATTTATCTTTTTTTCAGTAAGCAACACATTACCTCCTATATAAGGAGGTAAGTGCTACTGACCTATTTATGAATGAGACACTTACTGTCTCAAATTAAGTAACTGTTCTATAAAGAACTCACTTCCACCAATTGTACCATAAAACGTACTATGTTACCTTTAATTCCCGAAGTAAATTCTAATTTTTGAGCCTTCTTTTACTTTAGCTCCCGCTTCTGGTGATTGTTTAATTACTTTCTCTCCATCTCCACTTATATCAAGCTTCAAATCGACGAGTTGTGTTTGTAAGTCTTTCTTTTTCATTCCAATTAAATTCGGAACTTCCACAGTTGGTGTATCGCCCCATTTATATTCTTTCTCAACTTGTTCTTTTCTCGGTTTCACTCCCATAACAGGAAGCGCATCTCGAAGGATATTCCCGACAATCGGAGCTGCTACCACTCCACCAAACTGTGTAACCCCTTTTGGATTATCAACAGCAACATACACAACAATCTCTGGATCATCCGCTGGAGCAAATCCGATAAAAGATACTATATAATTATTCTCTAAATATTTACCATCTTTCACCTTTTGAGCAGTACCCGTTTTTCCACCTACACGATATCCATCAATATAAGCACCTTTACCAGAACCTTTCGCTACAACATTCTCTAATGCATAACGAACTTTTTCTGAAGTTTCCTTGGAAATAACTTTTCTTTTCTCAACAGGTGTCTTTTTACTAACAACTTGATTATTTTTCGGATCAATAAACTCCTTAGCTATATACGGCTGATACAATGTTCCACCATTTACAGCCGCCGCTACAGCTGCTACTTGTTGAATTGGTGTAACAGAAACCCCTTGGCCGAATGAAGTTGTTGCTTGCTCTACTGGACCAACTTTATCTAAATTAAATAAAATCCCACTGCCTTCACCTTGCAAGTCAATTCCAGTCTTCTGCCCAAAACCAAAATTACGAATGTATTTAAATAATCGGTCTTTACCAAGGCGATCACCAAGTTCAATAAATCCCGGGTTACATGAGTTTTGAACGACTTCTAAAAACGTTTGACTGCCATGACCTCCTGCTTTCCAGCATTTCAATCTAGCTCCACCTACTTCAGCTGCTCCATCATCATAAAACGTATCCTTCTCTAAGTCTACTAAATTTTCATTCAATGCTGCAGCTAATGTAATGATCTTAAATGTTGAACCAGGCTCATACGTACTCCATACAGGTAGATTTCTGTTATACACTTCTGGAGAGACACTTTGAAAATCCGCTGGGTCAAAACTCGGTCGACTAGACATACCTAAAATTTCACCATTTTTAGGATTCATTGCAATCGCAATCATACCGTCAGGATTATAAGTTGACTCCGCAATATTCATTTCTCTTTCCATAATCCTTGTAATACGCGCATCGATTGTTAATCCTAAATTTAAACCAGCTTCTGGCTTTTTGAAATCATCACCAACATTAGGCATCCTTTGTCCTTTCGCATCTGCAAAAAAACGCACATGACCTTTGTCCCCATTTAGCTCTTTATCATAATATTTTTCTAGTCCCATAAGACCTTGGTTATCGCTACCTGCAAAACCTAATACATGTGATAAAAAGTTTCCAAATGGATAGTACCGGATAGAATCCTCTGCGATATACACGCCCTTCAAACTTAATCCTCGTACTTCTTTCGCTTTGTCATGTGATATTTTCCTTCCGCCTTTATCTAACCTTACAATCGATTCTTTTTTTGTAATCCTTTTATAAATCTCATCTTTTTCCACACCTAATACTGCAGCTAACTTCTCTGCAGTCTCTGCTGGTTTTTCAATTTGCCTCGGTACAACAAAGACAGTTGGAGCACTTTTATTCGTGGCAAGTTCCACACCATTTCGGTCTAAAATTTTCCCACGTTCGGGTTCAAAAGTAATATTACGACTCCATGAATCTTTCGCACGATCCGTTAACATATTCCCAAGAAAAAATTGCACATATCCAAGACGAATATCGATAATAGTGAAAATAAGTATACCTGATATAAGTATAAAAATAAGTCGTTTTCTAACTGTTACATTTGATACACGCATATCGGAACAAGCCTCCCTTACGCCTAGCTTGTTCCAATATATGCTTGTACTTATTTAATTAGAACTTATTCTCTTTTACCATTACGGCTTTTCTGCTTCTTGCTGTGGTTCGAGTGGCGGTACGAGTGTGACACCTAATTCTGTACCAGGTTGTAATAATGTTCCTTCCGCCACACTTTGTTCTGTTACGTATCCTGTACCAGAAGGTTTCAAGTTAAGCTGTAATGTCTTCGCTAAATTCATAACATCACGCAGTGCCCATCCTTGTATATTTGGCATTGTAGGCTTATCTCCTACCAAGAAGACTCGGTCGCCTTTTAATGTTTGTTCAGTCGCTTTTGGTACTTGTTGCTGTACTTTCCCTTCACCTAGTACGATTGGACGAAGTTTTGCTTTATCAATCGCTTTCCCCGCTTCAGCCATCGTTTTACCAGTTACATCTGGAACAGTAGTTTGTTGTTCTTTCAGATGTTTTTTCGGATCTTTCACTTCATTTGGCTTAATCTTTAAATACTCTAAACTATTTTTTGTTACATATTTAAAAATATCAGCTAAAGGTTGTGCGCCGTTCTCGTCATCTTTTAATTTCGGCTGTTTAACAGCTACATACACGACAAGTTGTGGATCGTCCATTGGTGCCATACCTAAGAATGAGAATATATAATTCTGTCTTCCTGTCATATAGCCGCCTTTTCCATCCGGAATTTGCGCTGTACCTGTTTTACCACCAACTGAATATCCATCAATTTTATAAGCTGTCCCTGTACCTTTCGGAGATGTAACAACACGTTCTAATAACTGTCTTACTTGCGCTGCTGTTTCTTTTGTAACAGGTTTTCCTACTTCTTCTGGCTTATGTTCTAATTTTACTTTGTCTGTTATCGGATCTACAATTTTATCAATTGCATAAGGTTTCATCATTTTTCCATCATTTGCAATGGCCGTTGCAGCTTGTACAAGCTGAATTGGTGTTACAGTGGAACCTTGTCCAAAAGCTGTTGTCACTTGTTGTATTTGCTGATCAAATAAAATTGTATTCGATCCTTCACCTGATAAATCAATGTTCGTTTTTTCATCTAATCCAAAACTATGAATATATTTTCGGAAACGTTCTGGACCAAGTTTTTGATCTCCTAAAATTGCAAACGCTACGTTTGAAGAACGCTCTACCCCTTCATCAAACGTGATAGAGCCCCAACCAGCACCGCCATTATGATCTTTTATTTTCCTATTTCCGACTTGATATGTCCCGGATTGATAATAATCTTGTCCTTTGTACACACCTTCATTAATAGCTGCCGCTAACGTAAAAATTTTCATTGTTGATCCAGGTTCAAATGCATTGGCAATCGCGTCATTGAAGAAATATTTAATTTGGCGATCATTAGGGTCATAACTAGGTTTAGTAGACATCGCTAATATTTTCCCAGTTTTCGGATCTGCAACAATCCCTATTAAACTTTCTGGCTCATATTGCTTACTTGCTGCTTTCATCGCGTCTTCTAAATAACTTTGGACACGTTGATCAATTGTTAAATAAGCGTTATCTCCATTTTTAGGTGCCTTTACATTAACTTTTCCCCCATCAAGGGACACACCTTTACGATCACCTGTATATGCTACTTCTCCGTTCGAAGCACTTAAGTATTTATCCAAGCTTTTCTCTATGCCAAATTGACCTACCGAGGTTCCATTCTCATTTGGTTTTGCATGACCTATAACGTAAGATGCAAAATCACCGTTTGGATACACCCTTGCATTTTCTGTAATAAAAGATATTCCCGGCAACTTCAACGCTTCTATTTGTTCCTTCTTTTCTTTCGTCAAATCCTTGCCTAACGTTCCAAATTCGACTTGACTTCTACCTTCCTTGTTTAAAGAAGCTAAAATATCCTCTTCGCCTTTTCCAAGTACTCCTGCAATTTTCTTTGCAGTATCTTCTTTATTCTCAACTGAGTTAGCACCTTTTAGTGCAGCTACCATTTTGTAAGAGTTTGCGTCTTGCGCTAACACATGACCGTTTTGATCATAAATGGTTCCTCGGTTCGCTTCAAGAACTCCTGTTTTACTATGCTTTTGTTTAGCAAGTGCATCTAAATCCTGATTATGAACTGTTCCTGTTGATTGTATGTAAAAAAATCGGGCTAATAACAGCAAAAAGAGCAGGAGGAAAAATATCATAAAATAACCTGCTCCCTTATTGGTATGAAATTTAGTCATATTCTTCTTCATCGTTCCTTCACACCTATTGCCTTATTTGAGGCCTTTCACATTATTCGCATTAATTTCTAGCCCGTGTTTTTTTGCAACTTCAGCGATCCGTTCATAGCGACTTAACTTCTCTACTTCAGCTTGTAATTCTTGATTTTCTTTTTGCTGCTGTACAATTTTTTCTTCTATCGTCGCTGCTTCTACATTAACTTGATAAAGGCCTGCTTTATTTCCAATAAACGCGACACAGGCATACAATAAAAAGCCAATAAACGCTACATACAACAGTTTTTCGATTCTTGTAATTTTCGCTTTAACCTTCGGCTTAGCCATCTGCTGTGGGGGCGTTTGAATTTGCACCTCTTCTTGCGCTTGTTGTTTGTACTTTACAGCTAAATTAGTCATACCTCTCTCTCCCTTTTATCGTTTTTCAGCGATTCTCAACTTCGCAGAACGCGCACGATTATTTTCTTCTAGCTCTATATCAGAAGGTAAAATCGGTTTTCTTGTAATAAGCTTTAATTTCGGCTTAAATTCATCAGGAATAATCGGTAATCCTGGGGGCAATTGTGGCGTTGTACTATTTCGCTTAAACGTTGTTTTACAAATACGATCTTCTAATGAATGGAATGTTATAACACTAACCCTTCCACCTGGCTTAACCATCTCAATAGCAGATTCCAATGCTTCTTCAAATACTTTTAATTCATCATTTACAGCTATACGAATTGCCTGAAACACTCGCTTAGCAGGATGCCCACCCGTTCTGCGAGCAGGAGCCGGAATACCTTCTTTAATTAGCTCTACTAATTCTCCTGTCGTTTCAATAGCTTTATTCTCACGATAAGCTTCAATTTTTCTTGCAATTTGTTTTGAAAATTTCTCTTCACCGTATTGGAAGAAAATCCTTACAAGTTGTTCATATGACCAGCTATTTACAACATCGTACGCTGTTAATGGGGCATCTTGATCCATCCGCATATCTAGCGGTGCATCATGATGATAACTAAAGCCTCGTTCTGGTGTATCTAATTGTGGGGATGAAACACCTAAATCAAATAAAATACCGTCTACTTCTGTTATACCTATTTCCTGCAGTTTTTCAGCTAAATAACGGAAGTTACTCTTTACTGTTATAAACTGTTCACCGTATGAAGAGAACTTTTCTTTCGCGTTTTGAATCGCTATCTCATCTTGATCAAACGCTATTAATTTTCCACCTTCAGTTAATTGGGATAATAAATAAGAACTATGTCCTCCTCCCCCCAGTGTACAATCTACATATGTACCATCTGGCTTTATATCTAAGCCGTCTACTGTTTCCTTTAAAAGCACTGTTACGTGTTTAAACATTGTTGCACCTACTCTTTTTCCAATTAATTATGTTGAATGTATCCCTTCCTCTAAACACATATTTCACGCTTAGAGAATGAAATAATACGAAAGAACGACTCATTTAACTTACCAACAAAGGCAACATACTATACAAATCGCTATTTTCTTTTATTATATACTAAATTTTATCATCTTTTGCGGGAATTTAAATAAAAAACTGTCGAAAAAACGAATAATACGTTTACATTTTGTGCTATTTTGTCATATATTTAAGTATCCAACACAATTGCCATATTTAACACTTTTTTGATTGATAATTCAGAAAAAAATCACTTCACAGTAAATTCAACGGAATAAAAATAAAATCCTGCTCCAAAGAGCAAGATTTTATAGTTTTATAACATGATGTTTTCCGTCCCAAGAAAAAGGTTTTTCCATTACACGATCAACGAAATCCAAACCAAACTGATTTAAATAATAACATACATTCCACACACGTTCTTGCGGTGCACCTAATGGACGAAGTGCGAATTGTATACGGCGGAATTTATTTAGCTGAACCTCATACTTTTTCTCAACATTTCTTTTCAACATTCTTTCCAGCAGTTCAATTTGTTCATTAATTTTCAATTCGTTTTTCCCTGCAAACGCACCTAACCCTGGCTCTATTTTCTTTACAAATTGCTGTAAAGATGTATGAATATCGGCAATTTCTTTTTTCGCCTTTTCAAAATGATCATCAATCGGTTCCTCTATTTGATTAGACAACCAGTTTTCACGCAATTTATCGACATCATTTAAAAACGGATCACTTTCTCTCAATTGCAAATCAAATAAATCCGTCGCTATATCTCTCTCCACATAAGTAATTGTAAGACGAGGAACGACAGGTGGCATTTGAAAACCGACAGTATGGAATACTTGTTGTAATTCACTCCAATAAGCTAATTCTCCTGGACCTCCAATAAATGCGAGCGTAGGAAATACATACTCTTGCATAAGAGGACGTGTTACAACATTATTACTAAAACGTGCCGGATTTCTCTCCATCTCTTCAATCAACTCTTCGTATGAAAAGGAATGCGCCCCATCCTTTCCAACAAACTTACCTTGTTGATCTTCAAGCAATACTCGTTCATTATCTATTTCCATGAATATATGCACTGCATGAGACTTCGTTTCAATAATCGGTTTGTATCCTAGTTCTTTCATTACTTCTTGCTGATTACGAAGCCCCTCTTGTATCTCTTTATACTTACTTATAATTCGCTTAAAAAATGGAATTTCTAACTTTCTTAATTCAGGATGATGTGAATCAACAAGGATTAAACCAGAATTAGCAAAGATTTTCGTAATAAGATGAGCAAAGAAATCTACATACGTATTCGATTTTTTCAAAGCATCATCAACAAATTTTAATACATCCTTTGTAAAATTTGTTTCTGGGTATGTTTTAAAAATCTCTTCAATCCAATTTCTACAATCTTCAACAGAAAGTTCAGACTCAGAAGCACTCGCTTTTTTCGGATTACGGTCATAAAAAATAGTTTTTTTCATCTTTTTATTTTTCGCTACAAAAGTATGGTTAATCTCATCCATATCATGGTCTTCACCCGCAATCCAGAAGACAGGGACAACTTTAACTCCTAAACTTTCTTCCTTTTCCTTTGCAAGCTGTAAAATTGAAATAACTTTATGAATTGTATAAAGCGGTCCAGTTAATAACCCTGCTTGTTGTCCAGCTATAACAACATATGTATTTTCATCTCCAAGCGCTTTTACATTTTGAAGTGTAGATTCTCCCGCTTGTAATTTTGTATTATATTCTAATAAATGCGCTACTAAATCTTGGCGGAAAAACTCCCTTTCACGCAAATCATGTAAACGTTGTTTAAAAGCATCTTCTGTTAACATATAATCAAAACATGACTGTATCTCTTTTTTACCGTTCATATAGTCCGCTACAACACCTTGTTGCGGAACAGAGATTTCTTTTATCTCCATATAATTCTTCCTTTCGTATCCAGTTCTCTCACCAATCCACATTGTAGTCAATGTTTCACGTAAAAGCAAAGAATAACACTTATACTCTTGTTTCTAACCCTTTTATTGCATCGAACAAAAATTGAAGTGTCGGAACTGGTAGTTGCTGTTTCTTAGCTTCTTCTAATACATATCCAACAATCGCATTAATTTCCGTCTGTCTATTCGCTCTTACATCCGCTAACATAGAGGATGTATTACGAGACGTTCCTTCACACACATTTCGTACCATTTGCCATACCATTTCTTTTTCTCCTCTAATAAGAAATGCGACCTCCTGAAACACTTGCTCCATCATTTGATAAAAAAAACGATTCGTGATTAATTCACCATTCTTAACTCCCAATAGTGCTGTCAATGGATTGATACATACATTTACTACTAATTTTTTGTGCATAATCTCTTCCCAATCCGTTTCTATTTGAACTGGAAAATAAGTAACAGGAAAATAACGGCATATTTTCTTGAAATGTATAGATTGACCACAAACCACTCCAAATTTTGTTACCCCTATCCCAGTATGATGAACGATATGCCCTCCCTCTTTTTTCGCACCATGTTCTACAATACCAACAGCTATATTTTCACTCCCTATTTTCAGCATCTTTTGAAGATGCGACATTCCATTTTGCAAAAAGATTAATGATGATGCCCCTTCCACAAACGGTAGTACGTCATCTATATGATATTGCTTCACAGAAATAAATATATAATCTAAATTTTGTGCTACCATACTTTCTATCGGTAAAACAGATGGATATACTGTTTCACATCTTCCATCTCTAATACAAGTTACACCTGTTTCATTCAACTCTTCAGCCTGCTTAGCCGTTCTTGTAAACAACGTAACATCTTGGTTACTTTTTTGTAAATAAAATGTATACAATAGACCAATAGCACCTGGTCCGACAATTCCAATTTTCATTTTCACACAAGGGATTCACATTAAGCGCCCTTGCCTCCCCTCCTTTTTATATCTTTTTAAAGTACATGAGCACGCCCTATAATTTCGTTGTCCTCTGCCAAACAAATACACTCTCTTTTTTCGCTATGTATAATACTGCCTATTAATACACTTATACTCTTAGTTTAGCAAATCCTCAAAAAAATAATAAAAGAAATATACTATCTTCTTCATAAAAATAAAAAAATGAGTTATACTATCATTGTAAATATTTTTACTTTTCTGCATTCAACAAGATAACAAAAGGATGTGATGTAATGGGATTCCCAAAAGTTGAGCGCTTGCTCATCAATTATAAAACGTTAGATGAATTCAAAAAATTTAAAGGGTGCGGAGCCCAAGAACTATCTATGCTGGAAGAATTGCAAGCAAACATTATTGAAAACGACAGTGAATCTCCATTTTATGGCATTTATTATGGTGGGTCACTAATCGCACGTATGAGTCTATATATGAAAAGAAACGGCGGAGAACCATTCGAAATTACAGGTCCTTACCTAGAACTTTATAAACTTGAAGTATTACCAACTTTTCAAAAACAAGGATTCGGGCAAATGCTTGTAAATCATGCGAAACAAATGCAATTTCCTATTAAAACAATAGCACGTATTCATTCAGCTGGTTTTTGGGATAAATTAAATTTCAACCCCGTATCAGTAACTGATGGTGATTTTTATATTTGGCATCCAGAAACAAATTTGAATGCGGTTACAAACGAAGAATCGGCTTAAGAAATAAAAAAACAGCTGTATAACAGCTGTTTTTTATTTCTTAAGCTTCTCTAACTTCTCATTCGAGCGAGCATTGTTTCTTTCCGCTACCATTACACTTCTTTTTTGATCGATATAATCAAGTAATGTTCTATACTCTTCTTCATATACTGATAATCGCTCCAGAAGGCGCTCTCTTTCTGTTTGTAATGATTCAACTTGTTGTTGCAACACCGTTAAAGAGTTTTCATCTTTATAATTTTGCAAGAAATCAATAACATCATTCAACGTAATTGACGTAGGTTCTAACACCTTTGTCTCTTTCACTTCATAATGTTCTACTTTACGAAGTTGCTTTGCTTCCTCAATACGTTCTTTATATTGCTTTCTTACGTAAGAATTCCACCTAAACCCACATGCTGCTGGTGTACGAGATAAATTTTTTCCCACTTCCTTAAAGGCAGAAAGTTGTGTTCCACCTTCTCGAATATGCCGGAGTACTACTTCTGCCAGAAGCAAATCTTCATCATCAGTCCAAGCATCTTGTCTTGTTGTCGCCATCTCTCTAGTCCTCCCTATGCATTTTTTATTAAGCATATGCAGTTACTAGAAAAGATAGAATACAACAACTAAAGATTAAGACAAAAAAAATAAACGCAGAAGATATCTTCTGCGTTTATTTTCCCGCAATTACTTGCTGATTACTTCTTTACCTTTGTAAGTACCGCATGCTTTACATACACGGTGAGCTAATTTCGCTTCACCACAGCTTGGGCACTCTACCATACCAGGTACTGATAATTTGAAATGCGTACGACGCTTTCTTTTTACTGTTTTAGAAGTTCTTCTAAAAGGTACAGCCATTCTTCCCACCTCCTTAAAAGAAATAGTTATTTTCATATGAAGGCCTGAACCAGTCTTCCGATTATTTGTCAAAAAACTTTGCAAGTCCTGCCAATCTTGGATCAACAGTCTTTTCTTTGTCTTCTTCCGAAATCACTTGCCAGTCTTGACCTTGCGTCGGTGCTCCACCAGAAACATCATCACTGAAAATTTGCATTGGAATCTCCAAAAGTATATTTTCCTTGATTACGGGCAGTAAGTCAAGTACTTCTCCTTCTAAAGAATGAATTTCAGCTTCAGTTTCAAATTCTTCTTGTGAAGTTTGGAACACCTCAGTTGTTTTAATGTCAAATGGTAATGTCACATCTACTAAAGAGCGAGAACATGGTAAAACCATGCTTCCAGTTATATGTAGATGAAACGTAAACTTACCGGAGCCAAAATCAACTCTTCCCGTTACATGAACAGGATTAATTTCACGAATATCTTTCTCGACCTCTTTTAGCTCACTTACATCTACCATCTCATCCAATGTCAATCCTTTATTTCTCAATTTATTCAATTGATGGATGGACCATTTCATATCATATCACCTCAAGGCAACAAACAAAATTATAGCTAGCCATTTTATATTTGTCAATGTTTTTTCTTTACACCTCTAAAGAAGCATTGTGTCCATTATGTGTTAAAACGTGTGTTTTTGTCCAGCTATATTTTCTATTTTAGACAAAATGGACATAAAGTAAATAATAAATGTGGTACAAGTTGTGGTCAATGTGGTCTGCGTGGTCAAAAGAGAGTGGTCGTTTGTGATCACTCTCTTCTTATATATATTCCCCTATACTTTTCTTGTTATTGCCTACAGAATTAAATTTCTTGGATTACATATACTTTTACAAACACATCATATTTTGCTGCCAGTTGCTCCAACTTCTTTTCTCTATATTTTGTAATGGTGAAGAAATGGATAACTGGCACTTTTCCTTTATATTTTTGCTTATATATTTTAGTAAACTCTTCATAACATTTTAATTTCTCATCATTGACTACCATCTTTTGAGTACGATCTATTTCTACTGCGTGAAGTATCCTATCTTCATCACGAAACTTCACATCTGGAATAATCTTCTTTTTCTTATCATCTTTTATATACCTTATTTCTGTTTCAATCTGCCAATCATCCGGACAAAATAGTTGTAACCATGCTTCATTACGTAAAATAGCATGCGCTACTCTACTATGATGAACTACTTTTCCTTCACCAAATAACTTGTGCCCTGATTGATTTAAATAATAAACATATTCTTTATTATGAGTTAATTTACTCGTGTAAGAAGAGAGATCCTTCATAATTCGATTTGCATTTCTTATCCCACCCATTTCATGCACACTCATTAAATGCCTTCTTGTTGCAAACTGTAGCTTCCTAATCGTCGCAAGTATCGCCATTTGACGGTTGATTTGCATATGCGTTTGCATCCTCATGTTTCTCCACCTCATATTGTTTTAAATAATTCCACATCATTTCATTACTAATATAAGGAACTTGTATTTCGGTAAGCCTATCCGTTTTAAAAATTGCACGTCCAGGAATGCTTTTTATTGATTCTAATCCTGGTTCATCTATAACAACGCTTGAAGCTGTTTGAGTCGGTAATCTAAAACCTAATTTTGCATCACTATTTTGTTTCACTTGACGTGGTAATGTATCTCCTGTCGGATACTGTGTACAGAAAATTAATCTAAATCCTAAAGCACCACCTATACGCGCTATATGAGAAAGCATTTGTTGACAAGCTCCCAATAATCTTTGTTGCTCCTTTTTCATACTTTTATCAGGGCACAATTCAGCGCCTTCGTCTACTATAATGAAAGAGCGCTCTTTAATACTTGTTTCTACAACGTTTGTATAATGTCTATCTTTCATGTATTGCATTTTCTCTTCCATCTTCTCAAGAATATCCTTTAATACCATAAAGGCTTCTATGGGCTTCTCAGCAATGAAAACTATTTGTTTTAAATTCTTATATGGCCCGAACTCCAAACCGCCTTTTAAATCAATAATGTATAAATTTATATGCTCTGGTTGCGCTAAAGTAAGTGAAGTAACTACATTCTTTAGAAACACCGTCTTACCCATTCGGGTGAGACCACCTAGTGTCATATGTGGAGTTTTATCAAAATCATGGTAGATAAGTTTTTCTAAACTTTGGCCCATTGGTACACGCCATTTCCCTTGTGTCACTAAATCCGTAGACCATGACCATTTTTTCGGTATATCTCTATGAAAAACACGAATATTTAATTTGTAATTGTCGTAATCAATTCGAACGGGTTTGTTCAATCCTTCAGAAACAACATCCTCAACCTTTTGTATTAATTTAGATGGCATCCCTACCGGTAATCGATATACATAAGTTGTGCTTCGATCATCATTTTTTTGCTCAAGAAAAACCGGATACTGTAATCTCTCACCAATCCGGATAGCAATTCCACTTACCTCAAAAAATACTTGTATCTTTTTACGGTCATCATCTTTACTTTTAAGTTTATCACCAAGTATAGCGAATAATAATCCAGCGATCGGTACCGATAATAGCTCCAACATAAAATCACTCCCTATATCCCTCTTATAGAGGGTATATATCCCTGTTTCAAGGAATACGTGCATACAAGCTAAGCTCCTTATGACATAAAGAATAATAAGATTCCACATCGCATTCCTTCATAGAAACATAACTAGAACATAACGTAGAAGGTATAGAAACGAGCCTGTAAGCGTTGTGTACAAAGTAATACGTGGAAGCCAATGTGGAACACTCTTCCCCATTTTTTCTGCCACCTTCATTGCAACTACTGACAAACCTGTCGCCGTCCAAATAACTACCGCTTCTCCTGCGAGTGTCATACCTATTCCTCCTCTTCTTTTTCACGGAATATAATACCTTTTCTTGAAAGGACTACATCATAACAGTCCATTAGGATTTCCCAATTTAAAATGTCTTCTTCCTCACCGTATAGATCTTCTTCGATAACCTGGGATAAACTGAAATATCTTTTATATTCCTTGTTATTAAACACTTCATGATTTTTCATATGATTCATAATCGATTCTGTTTCTGATCTTGATTTTGATTCGTTATACATTTGACGTAATTCTTTTGAAGGATGTAGATATGGAGTTGTATTCAAGTGGTTATACTGCCAACGCATGTAATCTTCTCCCCTCTTGATGTCCTTAGTTCCACTTGGTATTCCTCGTGGTCTTGATATAGGTATATGAACTAGAAAATAAAAACTTGTTTGTCCATCTTAAAAAAAGTAAATAGGAATTTTCACTTTGTTATCGAATATACGATGATGAGGTGAATAGATATGAAATGTAGGCTCAAAGAAATTTTAGATGATCGGATGATAAAACAAGGAGCGTTAGCAAAAAGAGTGCAAATTACACCACAGCAACTAAGTCAAATCGTACATGGTAAAAGTGAGCCTTCTTTACGAAATGCTATTAAAATCGCAAAAACATTAAATTTACATGTAGAAGATATTTGGATTGAAGAAGAATCAAATATTAAATAAATTTCAAGGTGGAGATTACATGAAAGCCATAAGATCTATTTTTAACGCATATCGTATATTCGGTAAAATATTGAAACCTATATTGCGCGCATTAAATAAGAAGTAAATTTTAAAAATCGTAGAAATAAAAAAAGAGCCGTCAACTGTGTACTGACCCCTGTCAAGTAGACAGTAATTAAAACGCATAGTTAAGAAGCCTGAGTTCGATATTCGTATGGACTCAGGTTCTTTAATTTTTTCTGAAAACGATGGTGGT